>CAZGZH010000265.1:0-3378 GCA_964529645.1 uncultured Flavobacteriaceae bacterium | reverse complement strand
AATTTTGAAAATCTAACTTAATTTCGCCTTTGCACCTCAGTGAGGTGTTATAGTTTTTAGAAATATTACGCCTATAGATGTTATTTGATGTGTTTTTTCTGCTAGTGTATTTACTATTTCTCTTTATAGAATTTCTTTTATAGCGTGAAGCAAAATTTGTACGACTTCTAGAATGGGTATTGTATGCTACGCGTTTGGCATAATTATTATAATGTCTTCTACTGTAGTAATAACCCGAATTGTAGTAAGAATTACCATAACTATTACCATAAAAACCTATCCCAAAATAAATCCCTGGATAATAATCATAATATGGATTGTAATAATTATACCCGTAGTAAGGATTATAATAATTGTATCCATAATACGGACTATAATAACTGTAAAAGCCATAATTATAAGGATAGTATCCGTTATAGCCGTAATAATTATAATAACCAAAAGGAGGAATGTAATAATTGTAATTAGGACGTGTGTAAATATTAACAGTTACGTTTTCTGAATATTCCCAAGGAGGAGCACTTTTGTAATTGTCTTGGTCATCTTCAAAGTAAATTGTGTCCTTCTCAGAAGTTAAACTATCAATATCAGTAAAAATATCGGCGTCATTTAAATCTTCAAACTGTTTGGCTTGGTCTAAGAAATAGTTACTTTTTGGCTGAGTAGTTTTTTGAACATAAACAACTTCTTTGTGTCTGTTACCAGATGAATAGATGCCATCGCCATCGTCGTTAGCATATTTGTATGAGCCACATGAAACAAGGCTTATTAAAATGATACTTAAAGCAGTAATTTGGTTGATTTTAGTAGCGGTGTTAGTTAAGGCTTTCATAACTTTATATTTTTATTGTGACCCACTACAAATTTAAGTAGTTTTGCACAAAGTTAAAGATATAATATAAATAACAATATTTGTGCCAAAAATAATTAACAATGAGTAAGAAGTTAACAAAACGTGCTGAAGATTATTCTAAATGGTATAACGAATTAGTAGTAAAAGCCGATTTAGCAGAAAATTCTGGCGTTAGAGGTTGCATGGTTATAAAACCTTATGGATATGCTATTTGGGAGAAAATGCAAGCCCAACTCGATAAAATGTTTAAAGAAACGGGTCATCAAAATGCTTATTTTCCACTTTTTATTCCTAAATCCTATTTTAGTAAAGAAGCCAGTCACGTAGATGGTTTTGCCAAAGAATGTGCCGTTGTAACCCACTACCGTTTAAAAAATGACGAAAACGGTAAAATTGTTGTTGACGAAAAAGCCAAATTAGAAGAAGAGCTTATTGTTAGACCGACTTCTGAAACGATTATTTGGGATACATATAGACGTTGGATTCAATCTTATAGAGATTTACCCCTGTTAATAAATCAGTGGGCAAATGTTGTACGATGGGAAATGCGCACACGTTTGTTTTTACGAACGGCCGAATTTTTGTGGCAAGAAGGCCATACAGCTCATGCCAGTAAACAAGAAGCTTTAGAAGAAGCCGAACGCATGCAAGGTGTGTATGCCGAATTTTCAGAAAATTTTATGGCTATTCCGGTAATTAAGGGTACAAAAACAGAAAGTGAACGTTTTGCGGGTGCTCTAGAAACCTACAGTATAGAAGCTTTAATGCAAGATGGCAAAGCTTTACAAGCGGGAACATCACATTTTTTAGGGCAGAATTTTGCCAAAGCATTTGATGTTAAATATGCCACTAAAGAAGGCAAACAAGAATATGTTTGGGCTACTTCTTGGGGCGTTTCAACCCGTTTAATGGGGGCTTTAATCATGACACATTCAGATGATAATGGTTTGGTTTTACCACCAAATTTAGCACCTATTCAGGTGGTTATTGTGCCTATTTATAAAAACGAAGAGCAATACAAAGCCATTTCAGAAAAGGCAAATGAATTGATGAAAGAGCTTAGAGAAGCTGGTATAAGTGTTAAATATGACGATAGAACTAGCTTTAAACCTGGCTGGAAATTTGCAGAATACGAACTAAAAGGCGTGCCTTTAAGGATTGGTATTGGACCAAGAGATTTAGAAAATAACAAAGTAGAATTGGCCAGGCGCGATACCTTGACAAAAGAAATTGTAAATCAAGAAGGTTTAGCACAAAATATAAAGGAAAAACTAGCGCTTATTCAAACGGAATTGTTTGAGAAGGCCTTTGCCTATAGAGAAGAACACATCACAAAAGTTGATACTTTTGACGCATTTAAAGATGTTTTAGAAAACAAGGGCGGTTTTATTGCGGCACATTGGGATGGCACATCCGAAACCGAAGAACAGATTAAAAACCTGACTAAGGCAACAATTAGATGTATTCCAAATGACACAATTTTAGAAGAAGGAAAATGTGTTTTTTCAGGAAAACAATCAACTAGACGCGTGCTATTTGCAAAAGCTTATTAAATTTATTAAAAAGCCCTTGCAGAGATAAAAAATTATATTATTTTTGCACTCGCATTTGCGGCAAAATATAAATTGGTCCGTTCGTCTAGGGGTTAGGACGCCAGGTTTTCATCCTGGTAACAGGGGTTCGATTCCCCTACGGACTACAAAAATAAATTAGAGAAGATGGCAAATCATAAGTCAGCATTAAAAAGAATTAGAAGCAACGAGACAAAACGTTTAAGAAACAAGTTTCAACACAAAACTGTTAGAAACGCTGTTAGAAAACTACGTTCCTTAGATGTTAAAGAAGAAGCTGTAGCAATGTTACCAAAAGTGGTAGCCATGTTAGATAAATTAGCTAAAAAGAATATTATTCACAATAATAAAGCTTCTAATTTAAAGTCAAAATTAACAAAACACGTTGCTGCTTTATAAGTAGTAATTAATGTTTTATAAAACCTAAAGTAGCTTCATTGAGGCTACTTTTTTTGTTTAAACACTTACCACTCGTAATACTTATTGGCGTCTAAGCGGATAAAAATAAAGAGTAAAATGGTAAATCCCCACAAGGCAGAACCACCGTAACTAAAAAAGGGTAGCGGAATGCCAATTGTAGGCAATAAACCCAATACCATTCCTATATTTATAGTAAAGTGAATAAAAAAGACTGCCGCAATACCATAACCATAAACCCTGCTGAATTTACTTTTCTGTAATCTTGCTTTTTTTAAGATACGCGTTATAAATATTAGGAATAAAATAATAACTAGGCTACTACCAATAAAACCGAATTCTTCTCCTAAAGTGCTAAAAATATAATCTGTATGTTGTTCGGGCACAAAATTTCCTTTTGTTTGAGTACCTTGTAAAAAGCCTTTTCCAAAAAGGTTTCCAGAACCAATTGCAATTTCAGATTGACGCGTGTTATAGACTATGCCTTTAGCATCGGCAGCTTTACCAATTAAAAGATTTATTCTATTGCGATGCCTT
>CAZGZH010000264.1:0-3389 GCA_964529645.1 uncultured Flavobacteriaceae bacterium | reverse complement strand
GTGGAAACGGAATAGAAATGTTATTCTCGATAAACTTTTTATTAATCATTATTCTGATATCGCTTTTAATCTTTTCTATCATAAAAATCTTTTCGCTACAAAACAGTATCTGAAAGTCTAAAGAAGAATTGCCAAAGTTTTTAAATCTGGCTTGAATTATGCCTTTCTTTAATACATTGGGGTGTGCGGCGGCACTTTCTTCGAGTAATTTCATAACCAAATTAACATCGCTACCATAAGCCACGCCTACGTCTACACTAAAAATAGTTTTTTTAGTTTGATGACTCCAATTAACAACCTTGCTATTTGTTATCATAGAGTTGGGTATCATAATGCTAATGTCTGTTCTTGTCAATCCTTTTGAAGCCCGTAAACCTATCTCCTGTATCTTTACGATATCGCCATCAATATCTAAAATATCACCAACTTTAACAGACTGCTCAAAAAGTAATATTATACCCGATAGAATATCGTTAAATGTCTGCTGTAAGCCCAAGCCAACACCTACCAATAAGGCGGCAGAGCCCGCTAATAATAACGTTACTTTTATACCAACGGCTTCTAGCATTAAAGCCAATGCCATAATCCACACCACATATTTTATAAGTTGAAAAAGAGCAAAAAGACTGCCACTATCTAATTTATTAAACTTGCCTTTACGATTTAAAGCCTTTTTAATAAGCCATAAAAATAATCTTGTAACTATAAAAATGACAAAAACACTTACCAGCTCAAAAACAGTTAAAGAATGTCCTGCAAATTGAAATATTTGAAATTCTAAAATAGTCTTGAGTGCTTCCATAAGTTGATTTGGTTTGTGTTAGTTTTCTATTTAAAATTGGGCTTGCGTTTTTCTAAAAACGCCGTAGTACCTTCAACAAAATCGGGGGTACCAAAACAGTTGCCAAATTGTTCAATTTCTGTTTCAAATCCGTTAACGCCTGTTTCGTAATTAGCGTTTACAGCTGTAATGGCTGCGGCAATAGCTGTAGATGAGTTACGACAAATTTTACCAGCTAACTTTTCGCAAAAAGCTAAGAGTTCTTCTTGTGCTACTACATAATTGACCAAGTTGTATTTTAAGGCTTCATCGGCAGTTATCATACTCGCACTCATTATCATTTCCATAGCTTTACCACGACCTACAATTTGTCCGAGACGTTGCGTACCTCCATAACCAGGAATGACGCCTAAAGACACTTCTGGTAAACCCATTCTGGCATTTGTAGAGGCCACTCTAAAATGACACGCCATAGCAAGTTCTAATCCGCCCCCTAAAGCAAATCCATTAACGGCAGCTATAACAGGTGTTTTTAAATTCTGAATGGTATTAAAAACCAAGTCTTGTCCTTTACGGGCCAAATCGGCACCTTGGGCAGTATCGTAATTAGAAAATTCAGAAATATCGGCGCCCGCTACAAAAGCTTTGTCGCCGCTTCCCGTTAAGATTACAACACGAATTGACGTATTGCTATCGGCATCTACAACAGCCTCATGCAACTCTTCAAGGGTTGCTTTGTTTAAGGCGTTTAACTTGTTAGGACGGTTAATTGTAATGGTGGCTATTGCGCCATTCTGTTCTAATAAAATATTTTGATAAGCCATTTTGATATATTTTTAAAATTATTTTGATAAGGTTACCGTAAAAGTAGTGCCCTTACCTTCTTCTGAGATAAAAGCTATGGATCCCTTATAGGTTTCTATTATTTTCTTAACAATAGGCAAGCCCAAGCCCATACCACTGCTTTTGGTGGTAAATTTAGGTTCAAAAACCTTGGCTTTATTTTCTATAGCAATACCTTTTCCATTGTCTTTAACTTTTATGATGACATACTTTTGAGTCTGACTTACACTTACTTCTATTCGTGGTTTATCTGAGTTCTGTGTAGCCTGAATGGCATTTTTAATCAAATTTGTTATTATGCGTATGAGTTGCGTTTTATCAAAATGCAGAGAAATATCATTTCTTGAAGCGTGAAATTCTATAAAATATTCGGTAAAAATATCGAGGGCACTTTTAACAACAGCCACCGCGTTTAACGATTCACTCTTACCCACAGGCATTTTAGCAAAATTAGAAAAAGCCGATGCTACCGCTGTCATCGTGTCAATTTGTTCTATTAGACTGTTACAAAATTCATTCAGTTTTTGTTTGTAATCTACTTGTGTAGGATTAAAGTGCTGTTGAAAACTCTGTATGGTAAGCCGCATAGGCGTCAGCGGATTTTTAATTTCGTGGGCTACCTGTTTGGCCATTTCGCGCCATGCCTCTTCGCGTTCGCTCTGCGCCAATTTTACCGCCGATTCTTCCAACTCGTCTATCATGGCATTATAAGCACTTACCAAGGCGTAAATTTCTTTACTAGGATTTTTAAGCGCAATCTTTTTATTGCGCTTGTTAATATCAGTCAACCGTATTTTATCACTAACCGTTTTTAACGAACGTGTAATATAATTTGAAATAAAATAAGCCACGCTAATAGCTATTATAAAAAGGAAGATATATATTCCCAATAATCGCGTTAAAAACTCCTCTAACTCGTTTTCTGAATCGGTATTATTGTTAAAATAAGGTATATGAAGGATTGCTACGGGATGTCTATCTATATCAAACACATATCTAAATAAGGCCTGTACATTGGTTGTGTCATTTTTAATAAAGTGTAAAATCCTGTGGTTTTTTGATTGCGCAACTTCGTCAAGTGTTGTTTTTGTCAATTTATCGTGCCTGTAGTGCAAAGATTTTTGAGCCGTTTGTGCAATTAATTCGCCTTTTAAATCGTAAAAACGAATTGTTAAATTGTGAATATTAGCTATTTGTGAGACGCGTTTTTTTAAGACGGTATCTATGCGCACTCTGGTTAAAGGATGCCCTAAGTCTTTAAATAAATAGTTAATTTCTTTTATTACAGCGCTTTCTTTTCTTTCTAAACGTTTTTTGTGATAATCTCTAGATTGTTCTCTGTATTGATAAACCGTTACAAGGGCAATAAAAGCAGAAGCCATAACTACCAACAAGGTCATAGCTAAGAAAATACGGGTGCGTAACGAAAATCTTCTGAATTGCATCGTTTTTATTTACCGGATAAAGATACCAAATATCATGCCTAAAATAAAACCTACGATATTCTTATTTTTCTGATGAAATTTGAAATTTGACTAAGCCCTTCTTGATTTATATATTTAATAAAAGCCGATCCTATAATAGCACCTTTACTGTATTGGGTGGCTTGGCTAAAAGTTTTTTTGTTTGATATACCAAAACCAATAATTTGAGGATTTTTTAGTTTCATATTGGCAATGCGTTTAAAATATATTTTTTGATGCGCATCAAAACTGTCGCGACCCCCTGTTGTACTTGCAGTACTCACCATATAAATAAAGCCTTT
>CAZGZH010000263.1:0-3390 GCA_964529645.1 uncultured Flavobacteriaceae bacterium | reverse complement strand
GATGCCTATTCGGGTCTTGAAGCTACCGTTACAAATGGTCAAATAAAACTAGACAGTCCGTTTACTATTGCCTTATTAGAGTCAAAAAATTAATTAAAAAAAGTATTAAAAATGAAAAAAGTATTGTTTTTTCTCTTCTCTGTTATTTTGTTTTCATGTCAAGAAAATAAACCAAAAATATCTGTAGTTAAAGAATTACCACCAATGTCTGATGCTGTACTAGAAACAGCCGTTATTTACGAAGCCAACATCAGACAGTATTCTGCTGAGGGGACTTTTAACGCCTTTACAAAAGACATTCCACAACTCAAAAAATTGGGTGTTAAAATTATTTGGGTCATGCCCATTTTTTCCATTTCAAAAACCAAACGCAAAGCCACAGGGGGCGATTTTGCATCGAAAATAAAAGACCCCGAAAAACGCAAAAAAGCCTTGGGCAGTTATTATGCCGTTTCAGATTTTACTAAAGTAAATCCTGAATTTGGCACAATAGAAGACTTTAGAAAACTGTTAAAAACAGCGCATCAGAACGGCATGTATGTCATTTTAGATTGGGTGCCAAACCATACTGGTTGGGACCATACGTGGTTAAAGACCAATCCCGAATTTTACACTAAAAATGCGCAAGGCGAAATAACCGAACCCCTAAACCCCGATGGTACACCTGTTGGCTGGGCCGATGTAGCCGATTTAAATTACGACAGCAAAGGCTTACGCAAAGAAATGGTTAAAGAAATGAAACACTGGCTTATAAAAGAAAATGTAGATGGCTTTAGATGCGACGTAGCCGGTTCTGTACCGACAGATTTTTGGCAAGAAGCCATCCCGCAATTACGGTCTGTTAAAGATATTTTTATGCTCGCCGAAGCGTGGGAACCCGCATTGCTTAAAGACAATCTGTTTGACATGGCGTACAATTGGGACGGCCATCATAAAATGAACGCTATTGCCCAAGGCAAAGAAAATGTAAAAGCTTGGGACGACAGAATGACCCAAATAGACACATTATACGAAAAAGATGACATCTTGATGAATTTTGTTACCAACCACGACGAAAATTCTTGGCACGGTTCTGTAAAAGAGCGCATGGGTGTCGCTTCAGAAACCATGTTAGCCTTGTCTTATGCCACGCCAGGAATGCCTTTAATTTACAGTGGTCAAGAATACGATTTAAACAAAAGACTCCTGTTTTTTGAAAAAGATACCATTGCAAAAATTAAAGGTAAGGTATGGCCTTTACTCGAAAAACTAGGGGCTTTAAAAGCGCGCAATGAAGCCTTAAACGGGGGTAAAAAAGCAGCCAATTATACGCGTTTAAAAACGTCGAATGACGGGGCTGTATTAGCTTTTAAACGTTCTAAAGAAGGTTCTTCTATTTATTTTATTGCCAATTTATCGGCTCAAAAAGCGCGTTTCAAAACCAATTTAACAGGGCTCTTTAAAGATGCTTTAAACAACAAAACTTTGACCTTAAAAAAGGACAAAGATTTAGAATTTGCACCGTGGGAGTATCATATATTACTTAAAAAATAGTTACCCAAATACCGACTAGATTTAGGTTGACATATTTTAATAGTGGAGACGGCGGGACTCGAACCCGCGTCCAAACAAGCAACCACAAAGTTTTCTACATGCTTAGTTATCGCTTAATTTTCGACCTAAAGCTGACCGATAACCGCCCACTTTAAGCTTAGTTTCTTAAGTTTCAAACTAAAATCGAAACGCTTTTAGTTTTAGATCAACATTTACGATGCCTCTAACAGAACGCCGCTAATCAAGGCTTTCAAGAGACATTTAGCTTTCCTGCCTAGCAGGACGTGGCTCAAATCTTACTGTAATTCAGATTAAGCAGCTAAAGCGTAATTATTTTCGCCGTTTATAAATTGACACACAGATTTACGAGATTTGTATCATAGCTCGGCATGCTTACTTGGTAATTGACCTTGCTGTCAAAACCAGTCGTCCCCAAAATGTAAAAGAGCTTAATTACCTTACAACAAAAATTCTATTGTAAAGGGATGCAAATGTATAAATTTACTTGTTAATCTTAGCAAATACACCTAATTTAGCGCAAAATTTTTGAGGTCGTATAAAGTCCCTTAGTATTAAATACTTCCTGCTTCCGACTTCTGTCTTCTAACTAATAAACAAAAACCTTGCACTGAGGTGCTTATTTTAACTAACGATTAGAGATTTATGAAAATAGCTATTATTAAAGAACGTAAAAAACCTCAAGACAGACGCGTTGTTTTATCGCCCAAAGTCTGTCAAGATTTGATGAAAAAATATCCCAATTTAAAAATTGTTGTCGAACCTTCTGATATAAGGGCTTACACCGATGAAAAATACGCAGCAGCGGGAATAAAATTAACAAAAAACCTAAGTGATTGTGATGTACTTTTAGGCGTAAAAGAAGTGCCTATTGACGCTTTAGTTCCCCATAAAAAATATTTTTTCTTTTCACATACAATTAAAAAACAAGCGTACAACCGTCCTTTATTAAAAGCTATTTTAGATAAAAATATAAGTCTTTTCGACCACGAGGTTTTAACCGACAAAAAAGGGATGCGTTTAGTGGCCTTTGGACGCTATGCCGGTATTGTAGGAGCTTATAATGCTATTAGAACCTACGGATTAAAATCGCAAAAATTTAATATCCCTAAAGCTTCAGAATTACACGATAAGCAAGATTTGATTAAAACCTTAAAGACCCTAAAGATCCCCGCTATTAAAATAGTTTTAACAGGTAAAGGACGTGTAGGTAATGGCGCTTTCGAAATCCTTAGCGGTATGGGCTTAAAACAAATCTCTGCCCAAGCTTTCCTAACCGAAACTTTTAACGAAGCTGTGTTTACACAAATTGACGTAGATAGTTACGTAAAACACAAAGATGGCAAAGCCTTTGACTTTTCAGAATTTTTTAGCAACCCCGAGCCTTTCGAAAGAAATTTTATGCCATTTGCCAAAGTAGCCGATGTGTATATTGCCGGCCATTTTTATGCCTCAGGCGCCCCCTATATTTTTACAAGAGACGATGCTAAAGATCCTGATTTCAACATCAAAGTAGTGGCCGATATTAGTTGCGATATAGACGGACCAGTTGCCGCAACCCTAAGATCTACAACCATAGAAAATCCCATTTTTGGCTACGACCCTAAAACCGAAAAAGAGACAGATTATTTAGCCCCCAATGCCATCGCCGTTATGGCAGTAGATAATTTGCCCTGTGAGTTGCCAATTGACGCTTCAGACGGTTTTGGTGAACACTTTTCTAAATATATTATTCCCGCTTTTTTTAACGGTGATGCCGATGGTATTTTAGAACGTGCGCAAATGACTTTTAAAGGTAAACTAACCCCTAAATACACCTATTTGCAAGATTTTGTAGAT
>CAZGZH010000262.1:0-3398 GCA_964529645.1 uncultured Flavobacteriaceae bacterium | reverse complement strand
CTATGTATAAAGATTTGCGTAAAAAATCTGCTAAATTTATTACTAGCTTAGACTTTGATGGGATTGCAGTGGGAGGCGAAACTATTGGATATAACATGGAGGGTACAAAAGAAGTTATGGATTGGATAGAAGATATTTTACCTCCAGAAAAACCAAGATATGCAATGGGATTAGGTAGAGACCCTCAAAATCTTATAGATGCCGTCCTAGCTGGATTTGACATGTTCGATTGCGTTGGTCCCACTAGATTAGCTAGAAATGGTTCTTTATATTGTGGAAATTTAATAGAGAAAGATGGTGTTCCAAAATTTGAGTCTCA
Source organism: uncultured Flavobacteriaceae bacterium (assembly GCA_964529645.1). Classification (GTDB taxonomy): domain Bacteria; phylum Bacteroidota; class Bacteroidia; order Flavobacteriales; family Flavobacteriaceae; genus CG1-02-35-72. Next base: position 3,079 of record CAZGZH010000262.1, on the reverse strand, counting down.
ATTTAAGAATGGTAGGCTAAGTATTGGTAATCAAAAATATTATTTTGATAAAAAAGTGATTCAAGATGATTGCGATTGTTTTACATGCAGAAGTGGTTATACACGAGCTTACCTAAATCATTTATATAGAACAAAAGAGTTGTCATATTACAGGTTGGCTTCAATTCATAATATTAGGTTCATGGTGAGATTAACTGAGAAATTGCGTATAATGATACTCAATGCCCAAAAAACTGAGAAAAAATAAGAAGAAAGAACCATTTTTTAAACGAGTGTTTAAATACTTATTTTTAGGTTCTTGTTTACTAGTTTTATTTGTATTTTTAGCTTACTACGTCGTTTTACCTTCGGTATTTTTTAATAAAAAAGAATCAAGAAATATATTGATCGTTTCTGATAATTTAGACGAACAGAGCAATTATATTTTATTGGCACATACATCGAATAATCTCGATGATAATTTTGTTATATTTATTAATGGAAAGCAAGTAATAGATGTTGGAGAAGGTTACGGAAATTATAGTTTAAACACCGTATATAAATTACTTAAAATTGATAACAAATCTAATCAAAAAATTAAATCAATGTTCAGTGGCATTTTTAATATTGTTATTGACGATGTTGTTGTTGTGGATTCAATTGATGTAAATAGTTTTGGTAATAAAGAATTGAAGAATCTTTTTTCTGATAATTTGATAAAGAGAGCAGTTGATTTTCCTAGTAACAAAATAAATTTATTAAAATTACATTTTTTATCTAATAATATGAATATTTTTAAGTTTGATAGTGTGGATGAGCTTCAAAGTATTTATTATAAATTATCTACAATTGATGAAAATATTTATCAAGATTGTTCTGTATCAGTAGTGAATTCAACTGATGAAAATGGTCTAGCTCATAAAATAAGTGAAATAATTGAGAATACAGGATTTCAAGTTATGCAAGTTGAAGGCAGTGACTTTGTAGTTAAACAAACAACTGTTTATTATCCTACAGATAAAGAAGAGTGCCAACAAATAGCTAACAAAATATCAAAAATTTTTTCTACTAAAGCAATCTTGAGTTCTAGTGAAAATATTCCTGTTAATCAACAATTTAGATCAAATATTGTAGTAATGATAGGAACAGATTACTAGTTTTCTGTAATCTCATCGGCATTTAAATCTTCAAATGTTTTTTCGATGTCATTATCAGTTTGCACAATTTCTACAGGAATATTTTCTTCTAAAATAACTGTATCATCTGCTTCACTGAGTGGATTAAGAGCCATATCTCTTGGAGGAAATGAGTGAGCTTCTCCGTTTTTTATTGATTTATAAATTTCTTTTAAATAAACACTGCATTGTTTATTTGAGCATGATCGAACTTGGCAAGAATAAATATTGCCATTTTTTATTAGCTTAGATAGTCGAAAAGAAAGATCCTCTGGTAATGATCCGAGGTGTTTTCCATCACAATCAACAGAAACGTATCGATTTTTGATTTTTAATTCACAATTTTGTCCAACAGGAATGTTTTCTAAAACTTGTTTTCCTGCTAAACGGAAAAGTTGGACAGTTTTTGTTTTACCTGCTTCTTCGATGAAATGCTGTTTTATAAATGATGGAGCTACAATATTTTTATTGTTATTTAATTTATCTAAATGTTTTTTGGCAATTCTATCGTTTTTATCGATTTCAAGAGTTTTTTTGAAATATTTTTTTGCTTTTGCTATTTCTTTAAGTTGAATATAAGCAACTCCAATTCTATTTAGTGCATTTGTATTTTCTGGATCTAATTCGAGTAATTCAAGATTATGTTTGATTGCAGATTTCCAATTACCGTCTTTTGCATCTCTAATGGTTAAATTGCGTAGACTAACTTGGGTATTCATACTTGTTTACTCCTGTTTTTATTGTCGAGGAAGGATACAATCGAAAATCATTGATGTCAACATTCAAAAGTCTGTAATATAATAGTTTTACTGTTTATGTTTTATATCTAGTAAACGATGGAAAGGATTACATGTCTGGACACAGCAAATGGAATAATATTAAGAATAAGAAAGGTGCTACAGATGCTAAAAGAAGCAAAATCTTTAGCAATATTTCAAAGTTAATAAGAATTGCAGTTAGAGAAGGAAAGTCGGCTGATGCAAAGTTTAATCCATCTCTTAGGGCTGTGCTTGAGAAAGCAAGAGCTGCTAATATGCCAAAAGGTAATATTCAAAAAGCAATAGAGAGAGGTCTGGGAAAAACTGCTTCAGGAAATATAATCCAAGAAATTATCTATGAAGGTTTTGCAGCTGGAGGAGTTGCTACAATTGTGGTTGCGATGACGGATAATCCTAATAGAACTGCGGCGGAAATAAAGTTCGCTTTTTCTAGAAATGAAGGATCACTTGGTAGCCCTGGAAGTGCTATGTATATGTTTAAACGCGATAATGATGGTGGTTATGAGTGCACTATGCCAATGCAAGTTGAAGATGAACAAGTAATCAACAATATTAATAATATGCTTGATAAACTTAGAGAGAGTGAAGATGTCGAGGATATCTACTTAGCAGCTAAAATTGAAGGGGAATTGTGAGAAGAAGAGAGAAGTTTATTATTGGTTCTATAATTTTGACCATGAGTTTATTGGCGGTACAATATACTTCTCTTGAATTTAGATATATTTCTATTCTTTTATTTACTTTTTTTACTTATGTGATTTCAACTTGGGCATTGGCTGACGATTTGCAGTTGCATGAAAGACTAGTAATTGTCCCATTTATGCCACTTTATGCGGTTGCTGTTTCATTGTTCTACTTTTTGTTGCCTGACAGTTTTTTAAGCCAATTAGCGATTCTATTATTGTTTGGAATAGGAACATATGCTTTATTTTTAACTTTAAACATTTATTCCGTTGCAAAGGGCAGAACAATCCAATTATTACATGCGGCTTATGCAATAGGTTCAATTTTTGGTGTGTTTATTTCTCTTTTGCTTTCTAATACAATTTTTTCTTTAAAATTGCCGTTTTATTTGAATGGTCTTTTTGTTGGATTAGTACATTTCCCTTTAATTTTTATGTTGTTATGGTCAGTAAAACTTGAAAG
>CAZGZH010000261.1:0-3400 GCA_964529645.1 uncultured Flavobacteriaceae bacterium | reverse complement strand
AAATCTAAATATATCTCTTGCAGAAGAGAGTAGTAGATTAGACGAAGTTATTGTATCGGCCTCAAGGACTCCAGAAAGTGTAAGAGAATCTCCCGTTACGGTAGAACGCTTTGATATTAGAGATATAAAAAACACAGCTTCGGTTTCTTTTTACGATGGCCTAGAAAACTTAAAAGGGGTTCAATTGAACACCAATAGTTTAACATTTAAATCGGTTAATACACGTGGTTTTGCCACTTTTGCTAATACACGTTTTGTGCAGTTAGTAGATGGTATGGACAATGCGGCACCAGCCCTAAACTTTGTAATGGGTAACTTAGTTGGTATGTCTGAATTAGATGTAAAAAGTATTGAATTACTACCAGGCGCTTCTTCTGCATTATACGGTGCCAATGCTTTTAATGGTATTTTATTTATGACTTCTAAAAGTCCTTTTGATTATCAAGGGGCAAGTTTTTATGCAAAATCAGGTTTAACACATCAGAGAGCTCAAGGTACAAACGAATATTGGGATGCAGGTGTGCGTTTTGCGCATGCTTTTAGCGATAAATTTGCGGCTAAAGTATCGTTTTCTTTCTTAACTGGTACAGACTGGGAAGCCAATGATTATACAGATGTTAACAATCCAAATAACCCAACAAATGCACCAGATTACGATGGCTTAAATGTCTATGGTGATGAGGTTGCTACAACTTTAGATTTTGATGCTATTGCTGCAGGTGCAGGTATTCTGTTACCACCAGGATTTTTAGGCTCGGCTAAAGTAGCTCGTACAGGTTATAAAGAACGCGATTTAATGGATTACAGAGCAGAAAGTGCTAAAGCTGATTTAACATTGGTGTTTAGACCTAATGCAGACGACTTAGAAGTTGTATATCAAGGTAAAATAGGTACTGGTAATACAATGTATCAAGGCGCCAATCGCTATTCTTTAAAAAACTTCTTAATGCAACAACACAAAATAGAGGTTCATAGCAACAACTTTTTTGTGAGAGCTTATGTTGTAAGCGAAGATGCTGGTAATTCATACGATAGTAGATTTACAGCTATTAATATGAATAGAAGTTTTAAAAGCGATACACAATGGTTTACAGAATATGCACAAACATATTTAGGCGGTAAATTAGGATTAATAACGGGTTCTCCAATGACAGATGCACAAGCTCATGCTACAGCAAGAATTGTTGCTCAAACAGGTATTCCAGAAGTTGGTTCAGCCGCATTTAATTCAGCATTTGATAAAGTTACAAACGACCCTTCATTATTAACAGGCTCAAAATTTATTGACGCAACAAAAATGTATCAAGCAGAAGGTAATTATAATTTTAAAGATTTAACTGATGTTGCAGAGATTCAAATTGGTGGCTCTTGGAGAGAATTCCAATTAAATTCAGCGGGTACTATTTTTACAGATACAGACGGCCCTATAGTTTTTAGCGAATATGGTGCTTATTTACAAGTTGCTAAAAAATTAATGGATGACAAATTAAAATTTACAGGTTCTATCCGTTATGATAAATCTAAAAATTTTGACGGTAATTACTCGCCTAGATTGTCTTTAGTTTATTCAGCTGGAGATCGCAGACAACATAACTTTAGAGCCTCTTTTCAAACAGGTTTTAGAAATCCAGACACCCAAAGTCAATATATTGGTTTAGATGTTGGTAATGCCTTATTAGTTGGGTCTGCACCAGATAACTTAGACCGTTATACTTCTAGGCCTTATAACGTAAGTACATTAGGTCAAGCCATAGGTATGCCAGCTACTCTAACTGTGACAGGAAGACAAGGATATGAAAATGCTTTTACACTTGAATCTGTTTTAGCAGGAGCACCACAAAAAGCAAACACATCTTTAGTACAGCCAGAAAAAATTACAGCTTATGAGTTAGGATATCGTGGTACTATAGGAAATGTTTCTATAGATTTAAGTGGTTATTATAATGATTATACTGGTTTTATCGCGCAAAAAACTGTTTTAGCACCCTTATATGGGAAAGCAGATTTCTCTGATTTTGTGCCAGGTACATTACCTGCACCACCTGCTGCTATAGCCTTATCTCAAGGAGATTTTGTAGCCTTTTCAACTTACACCAATTCAAAAGCAGATATTACATCTTACGGTGTAGGTTTAGGAATATCTGCAAAGCTATTTGAAGATTATGACTTTACTTTAAATTACTCTTACTCTAAGTTTAATTTTGACCAAGCCTCTGATCCTGGTTTCGAAGCTGGTTTTAATACACCAGAAAATTCAATTAAAATTTCTATTGGAAACACAGATATAATTAAAAATGTAGGATTTAATTTGAGTATGCGTTATTTTGACAGTTACTTATGGCAAGCTTCTTTTGGAGATGGTACCGTCCCTTCTGCTACTGTATTTGATGGCCAATTAACTTATAATAGACCAAAAATTAATGCCGCTTGGAAATTAGGTGCTAATAATCTTACAGCTAATGAATATACACAAGCTTATGGTACAGGTATGATTGGCGAAATGATATATTTATCATTTACAATTAACCCATAATAATACCTTTATTTAATACTTAAAAGCGCCCCGAATTTTCGGGGCGCTTTTTTTTACATTCTCTTTGCAATCAATCAGATAATTAAATTAAAAAAACCTTTTTTTATTTATAAAAAAAAGGTCTATTTTTGCAACTTTAAAAATAAGTACAAACTAAAGGCATAACGCTAAGTAAAACTACAAAAGTAATGACTAAAGTTACAGGAAAAGTTGCCCAAATTATCGGCCCTGTTTTAGATGTTGAATTTTCATCTGAAGCCGAATTACCAAAAATTTACGATTCTCTAGAAATAACCAAAGCCGACGGCTCTATTTTGGTATTAGAAGTAGAACAACATATTGGCGAAGATACTGTTCGTTGTATCGCCATGGACTCTACAGACGGTTTACAAAGAGGTCAAGAAGCACGCGCAACAGGTAATCCTATTAAGATGCCTATAGGTGGCGAAATATACGGACGTTTGTTTAATGTTACAGGCGACCCCATTGATGGTTTAAAAGCTTTACCTAAAGAAGGTGAAAATGGTTTACCAATCCATAGAGATGCACCAAAATTTGAAGACCTATCTACTTCTACAGAAGTACTGTTTACAGGTATTAAAGTAATAGATTTAATTGAGCCTTACTCTAAAGGCGGTAAAATTGGCTTATTTGGTGGTGCTGGTGTTGGTAAAACAGTTTTAATTCAAGAATTAATTAACAATATAGCCAAAGGTCATGGTGGTCTGTCTGTTTTTGCAGGTGTAGGAGAACGTACACGTGAAGGAAATGATTTGATGCGTGAAATGATAGAAGCTGGTATTATCCAGTATGGCGAAGATTTTAACCATTCTATGGAAGAAGGCGGTTGGGATTGGAGTAAAATTG
>CAZGZH010000260.1:0-3405 GCA_964529645.1 uncultured Flavobacteriaceae bacterium | reverse complement strand
TAAAGACACAAAGAAATCGTTTGATTTACCACTTTACGGAACAGCAGTTGGTCAAACGATTTATAATGAAATAATTAAATTACTATAACTTATTTTTCGACAGGTAAATTTTCACTTTTCCACCCTTTTATACCCGATTCAAGATTGTAAATTTTTGAATAGCCTTGTTCTTGTAAAAACTTTTTGGCCATGCCGCTTCTATGACCAGAATGGCAATATATAAGTACGGTTTTATCTTTGGCAATTTCTTTTATTTTAGCCTTAAACACTGCTTTGTTTATCCAATCTATATTTATAGCACCCGCAATATGACCATTGGCATATTCTTGGGGCGTTCTTACGTCAATTAAAAGACCTGCTTTTGTGTCTACAAGATTTTTAAAATTGGCAACATTGACATCTGTTGCAAAAACAGTTGTTTTAACTTCTGAAGCTTGCTTTGGTTTAAGAGTGTTTGTAGATTTATCAACAACTTCTTTACAGCTAACAAGCATTAGACTGATGTATAAAAACAGGCTTAATGATTTTAAAAATTTCATAATTATTTATTTAAATTAGTTTCAAAAATAGACATTTTTTAGTCATAAAAAAGTACCTGCCTTTTAATTTTTAAAAGCTTACAAAAACTTTGCGTAATTAATTGTTATATTTGCGACTAACACTTGTAAATTCGACTTCAACTCATGATAAATGCTATTGAAAATAACCTTTTAAGAGGTGTTAAACTACTGAGTGCCATAACCGATAAACAATATAGTGATAAATCTGTGGCACCGTATTATTCTAGTATTGGCGGCCATATGCGTCATATTTTAGATATTTTCGATTGTATTTTTGAAGGACTTCCTACTAAAAAAATAGATTTAGCAGCCCGAAAACGCAATGAAGCTGTAGAAGATTTTACTATTCAAGGACTCATATATTTCGAAACAATTTTAAATAAATTACGGGCTTTAAAGTATTACGATTATAACGAAATTGTAGAAGTAAAAGACGATTTGGGTATGGGCGAAGTTGTTGTAAATTACACTTTGGCAAGTGCTTTAATTCAGGCGCATAGTCACGCCATCCATCATTTTGCAAGTATTGGTTATATAATCTCTCAATTAGGTATTGAGTTGCCCGATGAGGATTTTGGCTATAATCCTACTACACCTAGAGCAGCATTTTTACAAAATTAAACGTTGTTCAGTTTTTTTATTTTTTTATTATAAGGTCTTAAAGCAAATAATTCTTTGAGCTCTGGAATAATATTAGAATAGGCTACGCCCATATTTTTGTGATTAATTCTAGCAATTTTATAAACATAGTACCAGTGTTTAGCCAAACTTTTTAAAGCGATAAAATAACTACTTTTTGACGCATCGTAAATATGTGTTGGCTCTGCTATGACACCATTGAGTTCAATTATTTTAAAATTCTCTCCGGCTTCTAATGCGCTAAATTGTGCGTATTTTACATCAAATCTACCAAAGTAAATACCATCTATTTTATCGGCTAAGGCATCAAAAGTTTGAGTCAATTTGGGGCTTATTAAATGATTGCCATTTATAAAAGTAGCCCCTTTGCAATGGTTGCCAATTTCATTCAAAATGTAAGATTCATCTTTCTTTGGTTTATAATCTAAATAATCTAAAATGCGGTCTTTATAGATAGATTCGTAACGTTTTACATGGTCATTTTTAGCGATTAAATCGGATAATTTTGATTGACCATCGCCTTTAACATGAAGAAAGCTCTTTATTGTAATTGACGTGATAGTGCCTTTTTTTTCATTGGGATAACGGTAGTATAAAATTCCACACTCTTTGGGAAAAGCTACAAACTCTTGAATGATTAAATCAATTTGGCTGTATTTTTTTAGGTAGGCTTTTAAATCGGTTTCATTTTTTAGTTTATTAACTAAAAGGCCACGATAGCCAACATCTGGTTTTATAATAAGCGGGAAGTGAAGTAGTTGTTTAGCTATTTTTTCTAGAACAGCTTTAAAAGGCGTATTCTTTGGGATGAAAATAGAATTAGGAATTAAGTCTTTAGGTAAAATTTTAAGGGTATCGAATTTTGATTCGGTGGCATCGCCACCATTTTTTATAGCGGGATTGGTCGCCACAAAATAAGTTAAACTACCAGAGCGCAACGCATAATATAAATACAAGGGAAAAAGGGGAATGTAAAACATATAAGTAGGCCAGAACTCCCAATTAAACCTGTCTTTTATACTAGATAAAAGGCTTTTTTGTCGTGCCATTTTATTGGTTAAATAAATGTTGTAAAATGCGTTTAACGGCTGTTGTTAATAAAATAATGGCTAATAAAGAAAGGATTATACCTATTATCAAAAATATATAATTACCATCTTTTTTTAGCGCTTTAAAACCTATGGTTGTTACTATTGGTCCCCCAAATAAAAGGGGTAAAGCATATAAAAATTTTACAAGCCCTTGTTTTAAGAAATTTTTACTTTGTGTCATCCTTATAATTTTTAATAGCATTTCTTACGCTGCCGTGTTTTAGTAGTAAATTATTGGCAGAACTTTCACTAATACGCAAAGAATCCATAAGCATTTTTGTACCGCGATTTACCAACTTATTGTTTGATAGTTGCATATCTACCATCTTATTGCCTTTAACACGTCCTAACTGAATCATACATGCGGTTGAAATCATATTGAGCACTAACTTTTGAGCGGTTCCAGCTTTCATTCTTGAACTGCCAGTTACAAATTCAGGACCTACAATAACTTCAATAGGATATTGCGCTGTTTTAGAAAGCGGACTGCCTTCATTACACGTTATACAGCCTGTTACAATATTTTGTTTATTGGCTTCTTCTAAAGCGCCTAAAACATAAGGTGTTGTACCAGAAGCGGCTAGGCCAATAAGGACGTCGTTATCACTGATATTATGTTTTTCTAAATCAGACCAACCTTGTGTTGTAGAATCTTCGGCAAACTCAACAGCTTTACGGATAGCCGTATCGCCGCCAGCAATAAGACCTATTACCAAATCGTGCGAAACCCCAAAAGTAGGCGGGCACTCAGAGGCGTCTAAAATACCTAATCTGCCACTTGTACCAGCGCCTATATAAAAAAGGCGTCCCCCTTTTTTTAATTGCGCAACTGTAGCAGTCACTAATTTTTCAATCTGAGGCAGTGCTTTTGCAACAGCAAGCGGCACCCTTTTATCTTCATTATTTATATTAAAAAGAAGCTCTTGAACACTCATTTTTTCTAAATAGTCATAATGAGAATCTTGTTCTGTAGTTTTGGTGAAATCCATCACTCAAAAGTAATAAAAAAAGCGTCAATTTTAGTTGACGCTTTTATATTTGAATTAAATCTAGAATTAAGCTAGAACTTTGTCTAAATTTTCTTTAAGAGCTCCTAAAAACTCTTGAGTAGTTAA
>CAZGZH010000259.1:0-3410 GCA_964529645.1 uncultured Flavobacteriaceae bacterium | reverse complement strand
TGTATTATAAATATTGTGATGATGGATTTGTTTTCTAATAGTTATTTTGTGTTATTTTTTATAATTTTTATTGGCTTTATTATTGGACGTATTAAGATTAAAGGCATTTCTTTAGACGTATCAGCTGTCATTTTTGTGGCCTTAGTTTTTGGTCATTACGGTATAGAAGTGCCTAAAGATTTTCAACACCTAGGATTGGTGCTATTTATCTTTACAATTGGTATTCAGGCAGGACCTAGTTTTTTTGAATCTTTTAAAAAGAATGGCCGACAATTAGCGCTTCTATCAGCAGTATTAATTGTTAGTGCAGGTATTATTACTTATTTGGTATCTTATATATTTGGCGTCGATAAAAATTTGAGTATTGGCTTATTAAACGGTTCGTTAACAAGCACACCGGGCTTAGCAGCTGCTATTGATGTTACGGGCTCTCCATTGGTTTCTATTGGCTATGGAATAGGTTATCCTTTTGGTGTGATTGGTGTCATTTTATTTGTGAGTATTTTACCAAAATTATTGGGTGTTAAAGTAGATGAAGAAGAAAATAAATTAAACGACATTATAGAAAATCAGTATCCTAAAATGTACAACAAACATTTTATGGTGGAAAATGAAAATGTTATTGGTAAAAAACTGGGCGAATTAAATATCCGTTTTATGACTAAAGCGGTAATATCTAGGGTTATGCACAATAATATTGTTATGATGTCTGATGACGATATAATTTTACAAAAAGATGATTTAGTTAAAGCAGTAGGTTCAAAAGAGGCTTTAGAGCGTGTAAAACTATTAATTGGCCCCGAAACAAAAAAAGAAATACCCTTAGACAATCATTTTGATGTGCGGTCTATTCTAGTTACCAATAAAGAAGTTGTTAAAAAAACATTAGGAGAATTACACGTTAGCACTTATCATTGTACTATTACTAGAGTAAGAAGAGCAGGTATAAATTTATCGCCAAGTCCTTCTTTAAAATTGCAATTTGGAGATAAATTGGTCGTAATTTGTAGAAAAGAAAGTATGTCTCGCATTACTAACATATTTGGCGACGACACTAAAAAATTATCAGATACAGATTTTCTACCTATAGCTGCGGGTATTATTTTAGGGATTCTTGTAGGAAAACTGAGTTTAAGTTTTGCTAATTTTTCATTTTCATTAGGCTTAACAGGGGGTATTTTATTAATTGCTTTAATTTTAGGACGAACAGGCAAAACCGGTCCTATTGTATGGACTATGACAGGCGCAGCCAACCAGTTATTGCGTCAATTTGGACTCTTGTTTTTCTTAGCAGCCGTGGGGACGAGTTCTGGTTCACATCTTACTCTGACTTTTGAACAATACGGATTTGAACTCTTTATTTACGGTGCTGTTATAACACTTTTACCAATGATTATTACGAGCATTATAGCGCGTTATGTTTTAAAAATGAATATATTAACCTTGTTTGGAACACTTACAGGAAGTATGACAAGTACACCAGGTTTGGCTGCCATAGACAATATGGTAGATTCTGACGCGCCCGCTTTGGCTTATGCAACTGTTTATCCCATTGCAATGGTATTGCTTATTATAACTGTGCAAATTTTAAGTGCTTTGTAATTTTAAAGTATTACTTTTTAGTAGAATCTTCTTTTTTTAAACAAGTTAAGCTAGTATTGAGTTCGTAACCCAGCAATAAAATAATAGCATTTAGCCATATAAATAGCATTAAAACGATAAGCGTACCAATAGAGCCATAGAGTTGGTTGTATTGTGAAAATTTGGAAACGTAAATGCTAAACAATTTAAAATTCAGTAATACTAAAAGGGTTGACATAATGGCGCCAGGAGAAAAGAAACCATTTTTTTTACCCTCTTTGGTGCCAAAAAAGTAAAGCGTGGCGATGCCTAAAAATAAACTCACTAAAAGAATGAGCATTTGTAATGAGTCAGAAATAAAAGAAACATTTTCTATAACACCACTTTCTTGAAAACGCTGAATTCCATAATTACTAAAGACTAGGACACTTGCTAAAGTTATCAAACTAAAAACGAGTAGGAGTGAAACAGAAAGCGCTACTAAATATTGTCTAATAACAGAACGTGTTTTTATAGTGTGATAAGTATACTCAAAGGCACTAAATAAGGCATTTATACCATTAGTCATTAAAAAGATAGACATCAAAAATCCAAAGGACAATAAACCTTGATATTTGTTATTGGCAATATCAATCAAGACCATATCTACAGCGTCAGAAGTTTTTGGGGGTAGTGCTTGTTTAATGAGTAAAATAAAGTCAGCTTGAAACCCATCAATGGGAATAAACGGAATAATTGTCAAAACAAATAGTGCAAATGGGAAAAGTGCTAAAAAAAGACTAAAGGCAATACTGCCCGCACGTGATGTGAGCGCTCCTTTTACAATACCAATAACGTACATTCTAAATAAATCGTAAATACTCAAACCTTCAAAACCAGGTAGTTTGATGGTCTCTAGTATCTTAATTAACCAGTTGAGAATGGGTATTTGCTTTAATTTGTCTTCGAAATTCATTTTAAAAAGTTAGGTGTCGTAACGTACATCAGCTTGATTATGCCATTTGTCTTGTACTTTTAAAACCTGTTCTATAACATCGCGCACACAGCCATTACCGCCTTTTTTTTGCGAGACATAATGGGCAATATTTTGTATTTCTGGCGCAGCATCTTTTGGACAAGCAGCCAATTTAACTTTTTGCATAACTGGATAATCTGGAATGTCATCACCCATATAGAGGACATTTTCGGTTTTGATATTGTGTTTTTTTAGATAGTTTTCAAACTCAGTTACCTTATCATAAGAGCCTAAATAGACCTCTTTAATACCCAAACCTTCTAAACGTTTTTTTACCGATACGTCACGTCCTCCTGTAATAACACAGACATTAAAACCACTGTCAACAGCTACTTTAAGAGCGTAGCCATCTCTTGTATTCATTGTGCGAATGAGTTCGCCATTTGGAAAAACAGTAACACTTCCATTTGTTAAAACACCATCTACATCAAAGATAAATGTGGTGATGTCTGACATGAGTTCTTTATAATTTTTCGACATTTTTTTGAATTGAATTTGTGAGCAATGTATAAATTTCTTGGTATTCTTTAGGTAAAATGGTTAAATGATTTTCAATTGTATTCTTGTCAAACCGTTTAGCGGGTCCTGTTTGTGCCTCTTTAGGCGATAGATTTTTAATCTTTAAAGCTGTTTCTTTAATAAGTGGTTTTAAGATATTGAAATCTATATTGTTAGAAAGACATAAGTCTTCTCCAATATTGTATAAATAATTGACGAAATTATTGACAAACACAGCCGCCACATGTATTTGTTTACGCTGATGAGAATCTATTTCATAAATTTTTGAAGCTGATTCTTTTACAATTAATTTGTC
>CAZGZH010000258.1:0-3412 GCA_964529645.1 uncultured Flavobacteriaceae bacterium | reverse complement strand
AAGTGTGCCATCCGTAAAAACAGAGGTCACTTTAATTTCTTTAGGGCCTTTTTTTAGGTCTAAACCAACGACTACAGCATCGGTAAAGTTATCTTTTGTGTACGTTCTTTGAAAAACATAAGGTTGTTGGCTAATCATTTTATGAACGCCTGCACCTATCGAAACATGATTGCTTCTAAACCTTCCCAGTTTTTGCCAATGGATTAAAATGGCGTTGGTTTCGGGGTTGTTTTTAAGAGCCTCCCAATTCATATTAGAACGCAAATTGGCATCGCCATTTGCGCCTTTAACAACTAATGGACGTGCCAATTCATCGCCATAATACACTTGCGAAGTGCCGGGGCTCAACAATAATTTCACAGCTGATTCGTAAGGCTTTGTACGTGCTTTGTCAAAGGGTTGCCCATCGTCATGAGAACTGAGATAGTTTAAAGTACCAAAGCCTTTGAGTTGGCTATTTAATATGTGTGAATAACGCGAAAAGAGCTCTTCGTAGGTTTTTTGGGCGGCATTCCATTTAAATTCAAAGTTGATAAGACTGTTGAAGCCGTTGTTAAAATAATTCACTTTTTTATCGCCAAAATCAAAATCCTGACCACTCCAAATACCGTAATTATACGCTTCGCCAACCAGATAAAAGGGGTTATTATCTAATATTTTATTGGGATTGTCTCTTTTCCATTTAGCAAAAGCATAATTGCATTCTGTTTTAAAGGTTTTCCACACACTTTCTTCAACGTGCTTAACAGTATCGGCTCTGTAACCGTCTATACCAAATTCGGTTATGTAATCGGTTAGCCATTTAATAATATAATAACGGGGCGTTTTAGGATAGCCTGTCCGTTTAAAAAAAGCGTCTAGCTCTGCCATTTCTTGTTTATAACGGCCTTCGGCTTTCCATTTCGCAGCCAGTTGTTTGGGCACTTCAACTGCAACAGTACTTTCTGTTTTAACATCGGGGAGGTTTTTAACCAAAGTACAGGTTGTGGTTGTTGCATAATTTTTATAGGTGCATTGGGGACTTGTTCTTACCCAATCTGACGGCCATACTTTATCAACCTCGGTAACAGGGCCAGTGTGGTTTATAACAGCATCTAGTACAATGCGGATGTTATTTTTATGCGCTGTTTCAACCAAATCTTTTAAATTGGCTGCCGTGCCATAATTGGGGTCTAAAGCTGTCCAATCTTTGGTCCAATAGCCGTGAAAACCATAGGTTGGGCCCGAGCCCTCGTTAACAATGCCGTGAATTTGCTCTACAACAGGCGTCAGCCAAATGGCATTGATACCTAAATCGGTAAAATAACCTTCTTTTATTTTTTGAGTGATGCCTTTGATGTCACCTCCCTCGAAACCCCGCAGCTTGGCTGTTGTTTTTGTGCGGTTAAAATTTACATCGTTAGATGTGTCGCCGTTATAGAACCGATCTGTCAACAAAAAGTAAATATTGGCATTTTCCCAAATAAAAGGTTTTTTAACAGCGTTAGAAAGGGGTGCTTCTTTTTTATCTTTTTCAGAACAACTTACTATAACAAAAAATAATATTATGAGGGCTAGGTGTTTTTTCATTAATGCGATAGTTTTATTTTGATGTTTTTTGGGTTGCTCTTATTGAGCTCAATACGAATAGTTAAAGTATGGTTTTTTGGAGACCATTTAAAATTGTAACCCTTTACTTTTTTGGGTTTTTTTGCGATACCGTGAACGGTTAAATTGACAGTTTTGTTTGAAAAAGCCATCTGAGAACCCAATTGGGTAGCGATTTTTAGGACGAGACCTTGTCTATTAGTTTTACTGTAAAAGTGAATGATTTCGTATTTTCCCTTTTCAAAACCGTTGGGTGTTTTACCATCGTCATTGTACAGTTTCCCCTTACTTTGGTTTACATCAGCATCGTAATAATAATGTAAATTAAATTTTTTAAGACTGTATTCTTCTGTATTTGGGATGGTTTTTATCATTGGGATAAACGCGCCACCACGCACAAAAGTGGGGATGTAATCTGGGTGTAATCCAATTTCTTTGGTTTGCCCGCCGGCAATTTTTTTATCCGTATAAAAATCAAACCAATTGTTGTTTGAAGGGAATGTAACAGGCTGAATTTTTAATCCTGCTTTTACCACTGGACTCACTAAAAAATCGTGACCCCATAAATAAGTTTTGTCGTTGATTAAGGTTGCTTTTTCTGCTTTTTCTTCAAAAAACAAAGGGCGCATTAAAGGACTTCCGTTTATATGATTTTCAAATGCTAAAGTATAGTTGTAAGGTAATAACTGATAGCGCAATGCGATGGCTTTTTTAGCCAATGTCTTCGTTTTGGTTTCTCTAAAAACAGGTTCGCTGGGCACTTCTTCTTGGGCATGTGGTCGGTAAATAGGTTGAAAAACACCGTATTGCAACCAACGCGTATAGAGTTCGTCATCTAAATTAGCACCGGCAAAACCGCCTAAATCAGAGTGCATAAAACCCAAACCTTGTATGCCCATTTGCAGGGCAATAGAGGGTTGTGATTGTAAGCCCCCCCAAGAGCGGTTGACATCGCCAGACCATGGAATCATGCCATAGCGTTGCGAACCGGCATATCCGGCACGCATTAAAATAAAAGGGCGTTGGTTTGGGAAATCTTTTTGATAGCCTTCATAAACCAATTTAGCCCATTTATGGCCGTAAATATTGTGGACTTCATCACCTGTACCTGTAGCATGAATCATATCAGACGGATGTACTTCTGGTTCTCCTAAATCACCCCACCAGCCAGCCACGCCATAATCTTTTGTAAAAGTTTTATAGATATTCCAAAACCATTTTTCACCCTTAGGTTTAAAAATATCAAGCAATCCTGTATGACCAAAATAAAAATCGAATTCATAAGGGTCGCCTAGTTTGTTTTTACCCAAAATACCAGCGTCAACTACTTCTTGCCATCTATCAGATGTCTTTAAAATAAAGGGTTCCGTAACCAAAATGGTTTTAATGCCTTTTGTTTTTAAATCGGCAATCATTTTTTTAGGCGATGGAAAAGAATCTTTATAGAAATTGAGATTTCCCATAGTGCCTTTAATGGTTTTGCCAAACCAATACAAGTCTATTATTATGGCATCAACGGGAATACTGTCTTTTTTAAAAGCGTCAATAGTATTTAAAACTTCTTTTTGAGAATGATAGCCAAAACGGCTAGAAAAATTACCCAAAGCCCAACGCGGAATCATAGGCTGCTTACCTGTAAGTGACGTGTATTGGTTGATCAAATCTAACCATGTATCACCAGCCATAACCTGATAGATTTTACGTCCACTAATGGTTTGATATTGCAGAGTATTGTCTTTTTTGTTGTCTAAATCTAAGTAGCCAATAGGCGCATTGTCAAAAAGCACAGCATATTTTTTTGACGAAAAGACCAAAGGTAGGGTGT
>CAZGZH010000257.1:0-3412 GCA_964529645.1 uncultured Flavobacteriaceae bacterium | reverse complement strand
TGGAACTTGTGGCTTTGGTAGTATAATAGGCCTTATTGAGGGTATTATTTATCTCACTAAATCTGATGATGAATTTTACGAAACCTACCAACTCAATAAACGCGGTTGGTTTTAATCGCCATTTAATTTTTTCTCTAAATCTGCTTGAAATTCTTCCATAACAGGCTTAACAGTACTTTCTGGCAAATCGGCAATTCTTATATACATTAAACCGTCTATAGCATTATTAAACTTAGGATCTACATTAAAAGCAACAAGCTTTGCATTCTGCTTGACATATTTTTTAAGTAAAACAGGTAGTCTTAAACTGCCAGGTTCAATTTCGTCAATAATTTTATCAAACTTATTCATATCGGCTTTGCTAGCGTCGAAAATAAAATCTTTATGCTCGTCTTTTAAGCGGACTTTGTATTCTTTTTTAGGATGTACAAACTGCGCCACGTAAGGGTCGTAATAGTTTGACTTCATAAACTCTATCATCAAACTTTTAGTAAAATTTGAAAATTTATTACTGATGCTAACCCCGCCTAATAAGTATTTTAAATGCGGATAGCGCAAAGTTACATGTACTATACCTTTCCACAACAAAAAGAGCGGCATAGGGCGTTGCTGGTATTCGTTTATAATAAAAGCACGTCCTAATTCAATGGTTTTACTCATCATAGCATTGAGTTCTTGTTCTATGCCAAAAAGTTCGTTGACATAAAAGCCTTCTATGCCATATTTTTTAAAGATTTCATCGCCAAAGCCCATTCTGTAAGCCCCTACAACACGCTGTGCCACGTTGTCCCACAAAAACATATGACGGTAATAACTGTCATAAGGATCTAAATCAATGGCCTTATTGGTACCTTCGCCAATACTTCTAAAAGTAATTTCGCGCAGGCGTCCTATTTCACGTAAAGTGCAAGGAATTTGAGAACTATCAGCTAAAAATACCGAATAGTTTTTACTTGTTAACAGTACAGCATCTGAGGCTCTTAAATTTTCTATTTCACTGTTTAAGTCATTCGTACAAACCGCTGAAACTATTGTTTTTGGATTGGATGGGAACTTTAAACTTGGTGCCGTAATTTTGACAGGACCTTTTTTATAAGGATTGGCTAAAACATAGGTTTTCATCCTTAAAAAATCTGACAATTTATTTAAATCTGTGTATTCTTGTTGGTCTTTGACTGAAATGGGTTTCCCTATCCTAACTTTTATGGTACGACTTTTTTGAGTCAATAATTCAGACGGCAATTTAGCTGTACGCAATGTGCCACTAATTTTGGCCAATATGTAAAATAACGAACTGTTTTTTGCGTGAAAACAAATAGGCACAACAGGCACTTCTGCTTTTTTGATAAATTTTACAGCCGATAGCTCCCACGGTTTATCTTGAATAACCATATCGTCGTTATACGTAGAGACCTCGCCTGCTGGAAAAATACCTAAAGCGTTGCCATTATTTACGTGTTCTAGTGCATGTTTTAATCCTTTATAACTCGATTTAGTATCTTCTTTTTTAGTTTCAAACGGATTAACAGGAAGCACATAATCTTCAATTGGCTTTATTTTTAGTAAAATAAAATTGGCTAAAATTTTAAAATCGGGGCGACTATCGGCTAAGAGTTTTAACAACAAAATACCATCTATCCCGCCTAGAGGATGGTTAGAAACGGTAATAAAAGGCCCCGTTTTTGGAATGCGTTTTAAATCTTCCTCTGGTATTTCAAAATCTATCTGAAATTCTTTAATCAGCGATTCTAAAAAGGCATTTTTATCGAGATTTTTAGTCTTATTGTAAATTTTATTGAGCCTAGAAATGCCTAGTATTTTAAGAAATATCCATCCCACAGCATTACCAAATATGCCAAACTTACTAATATTTAAAACCTTAGCAATTTCTTTAGCCGATACTAAACTCATAGTCTAATTTTGAGAAAAAATCAAAGATACACATTCTATTTTACTATTAATTGAATAGTGTTTTCGTTGCGTTGTTTAAGAACTATTTCTTTACCCGATTCTATTTTGTTTATAGCGTCATTTGTAAAGTGACGTATTGTGTAAAGTGTTACATTTTTAGAATAATCTACGTTATAATGCGCTTCTATTTCTTTTATAAACGATTCGAAATTACAGTATTTATCTTCTAAACAAACGCTAAAACTCAATGCCGAATTCTGAATGAGATTTACCTTTAATTTATACTTATCTAGTAACTGAAATAAGTTACTAATATTGTGTTCTACCATAAACGAAAAATCTAAAGCAGAAATTTGTAAATAAACTTGTTCTTTTTTAACGACAAAACAAGGAATTAAAGGCTCGATATCTTTCCCTTTTTTAACTTGAGTACCCTTTGATTTTAAATCTATAAAAGACCTCACATACAATGGGATTGTACAATTTTCGAGTGGTTTTAAGGTTTTAGGATGTATTACTGAGGCGCCATAAAAAGCCATTTCTATGGCTTCTTTATAAGAGATATGCGTTAAGAGGTCGGTGTCAGAAAACTCACGTGGATCTGCATTTAAAACACCTGGCACATCTTTCCAAATTGTCACGTCTTTGGCATTTAAACTATAGGCAAATATAGCGGCGGTATAATCGGAGCCCTCGCGTCCTAAGGTCGTTGTAAAGTTATCTTTTGTAGCACCCAAAAAACCTTGTGTTATGTACAGTTTATCTTTATTTATGGCATTTGTGATGCGGTATTTAGTCTCTTCCCAATCAATTTTGGCATCTCTATAATCATCAGAGGTTACTATTACTTGTCGTACATCTAACCAAGTGTTAGCAATATTTATATGATTTAAGTAGTTGCTAATTATTTTGGTCGATAACAATTCGCCAAAACCTACTAATTGGTCGTAAACAAAATTGTAATTGGTAGAACGGTTGGCCAACATAAATCCCTTTAACAAACCAAAAACGTGTTCAATTTCGAATAAAATAGGGTGATTTTTACCCTTAAATAAATCACCTATAATTTTAAGATGATAGGCCTTTATATCGGCTATATAAGCGTCTAATTTTGTATCTTTTTCAATATAAGCGTGAATCACTTTTTCAAAAGCATTTGTCATTTTACCCATAGCCGAAACCACAACTAAAGTGTTTGTATAACCTTCGTGTTGTAAAACTTTTACAACATTTTTTACACCTTCAGCATCTTTTACTGAAGCTC
The DNA here is from genome assembly GCA_964529645.1 of uncultured Flavobacteriaceae bacterium. Lineage (GTDB taxonomy): Bacteria > Bacteroidota > Bacteroidia > Flavobacteriales > Flavobacteriaceae > CG1-02-35-72. The sequence goes on along the minus strand of CAZGZH010000257.1, from coordinate 237 downwards.
CTCCAAATTTAAATATGTGCATTTTAATTGTTTTCTATATAATTTTTTAATCCTTCTTCGTCCATTTGTGTCGTACGCCAATCGTTTAGAATTTTAGCACCAGATTTTTTATAAAAATCTATGGCTGTAGTATTCCAATCTAACACTACCCATTCTACGCGCTTTACCTTTTTTTTATAAGCGTATTTTAAAACTTTATCGTATAAAGCTTTACCTATACCTAAACCGCGTTTGTCT
>CAZGZH010000256.1:0-3439 GCA_964529645.1 uncultured Flavobacteriaceae bacterium | reverse complement strand
CGTTTTCCATGCGTCGGTATGCCAGGAAGGTGTCGCTCAGCCAGGTGGCGGCCTCAAAAACAAAGCCCGAAACACTTCCTGTAAACAGCGTGGGTGCAAAGACCCCGCCTATACCGCCAGCACCAAAAGTAATAGACGTAGCGACCACTTTTAAAGTGACGAGACCTACTAGAAAAGCGATAAGAAACCATGCATTATCTGTTACAATTTCAAAATAATTAGTAGCCAATACTTTTTCAACATGACCTCTTAGTATATGATTTATAGTTTCGTAACCCTCACCAAAAAGAGGTGGCACAAAATAAACAATGACACCTATAAGCAGTCCGCCAATTATTAAGCGTTTATAAGGGTTGGCAAATTTTTCAAAAAAGGCACTAATACCAAAATAGGTTTTGCTAAAATAGAGCGATGTAGTAGCCGAAGTAATACCCAACAATCCGTAAAATAAGGCATCGTTTAAATTAAAGGTTACATTGTCTGTAGGGAAATGTAACAACACGTCGTTACCCAAAAAGAAATAAGAAGTTAAAATAGCAGTTATTGAAGCTATTAAAAGCGGAATCATAGAAAATAAAGTCAAATCTAAACTAAAAATTTCTACAGCAAAAACAATCCCCGCAATGGGTGCTTTAAAAATAGATGACATAGCACCAGCAGCGGCAGCGGCAACTAATAAATTTCGAGTAGTTTGATTGAGATGAAAAAAACGTGCTACATTAGACCCCAAAGCAGCACCCGTGGCTACTGTTGGGCCTTCTAACCCTACCGAACCCCCAAAGCCAACTGTTAAAGGTGCTGTTATCAGTGAACCCCACATTTGATGTGAAGGCAGGATAGATTTTAATTTAGAAATGGCGTACAATGTTGTAGGGATACCATGACCTATTTTTTTCTTTATGACATATTTAATGACAATAATTACAAAAAATAAACCAATTAGAGGAAATACGAAGTAGGCCATTTTATGATATTCTCCGATATATTTACCTTCTAATAAATGCTGAATAAAATGTGTTAAGTTTTTTAATGTCACGGCACCTAAACCTGCTAGTAGCCCAATAATAGCACTTAAAATATTTATAAATTGCTTTTTTGAAATGTGCTTATAGCGCCATATCAAAAATTTCGCAATCCTACTATCAGGTTTTTTAGGCATTTTATCTTTTTAAATTTAATTTTAAACACAATTCATCTAATTGAACTTGGTCAATTGCAGATGGCGCATCAATCATAACATCGCGTCCAGCATTGTTTTTTGGGAATGCTATAAAATCGCGGATAGATTCTTGACCGCCTAAAATAGCAACCAATCTGTCTAAACCAAAAGCCAAACCGCCATGTGGAGGTGCCCCATATTCAAAGGCATTCATTAAAAAGCCAAATTGATTTTCGGCTTCTTCTGGTGTGAACCCAAGATGATCAAACATCATTTTTTGGGTTGTTTTATCGTGTATTCTAATAGAACCACCACCAATTTCATTGCCATTTAAAACCATATCGTAGGCATTGGCTCTTACCGCGGCTGGATTGGTTTTTAACAAAGGAATATCTTCGGGTTTTGGTGCTGTAAACGGATGGTGCATCGCATAAAAACGACCACTTTCTTCATCCCATTCTAAAAGCGGAAAATCTACCACCCACAAAGGCGCAAATTCATCGGGTTTACGCAGGCCTAAAGTTTCGGCCATATGCATACGCAAAGCACTTAATTGGGTACGCGTGGTATTAGCATCGCCAGACATCACGAGCATTAAATCGCCCTTTTGAGCCCCTAATCTGTCTGCCCAAGCTTGTAAATCTTCTTGCGTATAGAACTTATCTACAGACGATTTAAAACTTCCATCATCGTTATATTTTGCAAAAACTAATCCTTTAGCGCCAATTTGCGGACGTTTTACAAAATCGATTAATTTATCGGTTTGTTTACGACTGTAATGTGCGCATCCCGGTACAGCAATGCCTACCACCAATTCTTGACTGTCAAAAACACCAAAGCCTTTGCCTTGGGCGATATCGTTTAATTCGCCGAATTTCATGCCGAATCTGATATCTGGTTTATCGTTGCCATAGGTTTTCATCGCTTCGGCATAAGTCATTCTAGGAAAATCGGCCACGTCAACACCTTTAATTTCTTTTAAAAGATGTTTGGTTAAACCTTCAAAAGTATTTAAAATATCTTCTTGATTAATAAACGTCATTTCGCAATCTATTTGCGTAAACTCTGGTTGACGGTCGGCACGTAAATCTTCGTCTCTAAAACATTTTACCAACTGAAAATATTTATCCATACCAGCCACCATTAATAGTTGCTTAAATGTTTGAGGCGATTGCGGTAAAGCATAAAACTGCCCTTCATTCATACGACTGGGTACCACAAAATCGCGGGCACCTTCTGGTGTCGATTTAATTAAATAAGGTGTTTCTACTTCTATAAAGCCCTCTCCAGAAAGGTATTTTCTAACTTCTTGCGACACTTTGTGTCTAAAAATAAGTTTCTCTTTTACAGGATTGCGACGAATGTCTAAATAGCGGTATTTCATACGCAACTCATCGCCACCATCGGTTTTGTTTTCTATGGTAAAAGGAGGCGTTTTAGAGGTGTTTAAAACAGTTAATTTTTTGACTAAAACTTCTATGATTCCTGTTGAGATATTTGTATTTTTAGCTTCACGTTCAATAACTTCACCTTCAATCTGAATAACAAATTCACGCCCTAATGATTTGGCTTGTTCTAAAAGAGTGGCGTCAGTACGTTCTGCGTCAAAAATAAGTTGCGTAATACCATAACGATCGCGTAAATCTACCCAAACCATAAAACCTTTATCGCGTACTTTTTGTACCCATCCCGCCAAGGTAACCACCTGGCTTTTATTTGCCAATGTTAATTCACCACATGTGTGCGTTCTATACATAATCAATCAAAATTTGAATGTGCAAATTTAACGATTAAACTATAGCTTTTGCAAATTATAAGACGAATTCACATTAAATCGATATGCAATAAAAAACTTTGTAATTTTGTAAGATGAATCCGATAAATATTTCTGAAAAATTTAAACTGTTTGATACCCATTGGACACCTAAAAAAATTGGCACTCTAAATGGACAACAAATACTATTAGCAAAGTTAAAAGGCGCTTTTATTTGGCACGCGCATGCCGATGAAGATGAGCTTTTTATGATTATAAAAGGTTGTTTGAAAATTGAATTAAGAGATAAAATGGTTACTGTAAATCAGGGTGAAATATTTATTATTCCCAAAGGCGTTGCGCACAGACCTATTGCAGAAGAAGAGGTTTATGTGTTACTTTTTGAGCCTTTAAGCACCAAACATACAGGCGCTATTATAAACGAACTCACAGTAGAGACTTACGAAAGTATTTAATTATGACTCAGCTTTATTTGGTACCAGATCGGAAGAGCACACGACTTACAC
>CAZGZH010000255.1:0-3442 GCA_964529645.1 uncultured Flavobacteriaceae bacterium | reverse complement strand
CAATATTTAAGAACATTTAAAAGAGCAACCAACAAGTTCTTTTTCTAAAAATGTTATGCAGAAAATTCAAGAAGATGCCTTTTTAAAATCAGAATTAAAAGTGGGTTTAATTCAAAAAGCACCTGCTAATTTTGCAGCTAGTGTTCTTAAAGAATGTTTGCCAAATTCGGTAGTTGAAAATTACGAACCTGTTATTAGTAAAAAAGCTTGGTACCTTATTGGCGTCGTATTTGTTTTGTTTATTTCGTTAAGTCTTAACAATTCAACGGCTCCATCAATTATACCAACAAAATATTTATCAAATACTTTAAATATTATAAATACCAGCTTAAGTGTATTTGTAAATTATTTAAATTCTCATAACTTTATTGTTTTGACATTACTAGGTATTTCGAGTTTAATAACCATAGAGACACTTTTTAAATTAAACAACTTCAACTTTAAAAAAGTATAAAGAATCTTTAAATTGTTAATTTATAATTGCTAAATTTAACTTTGCAATTTTAATATCAATAATGGCTTTAAGTTTACCCTTATTTGCAGGAATTATAGCAGCAGTTGCGCATGTTATTTCTGGCCCCGATCATTTGGCCGCTGTTACACCATTTGCTATTGAAAGCAAAAAGAAAGCTTGGAAGGTCGGGTTATTTTGGGGAATTGGCCATTTATTGGGGATGCTCGCTATTGGGATGCTTTTTTTACTTTTTAAGGAATATATTCCTGTTGAAAAAATATCGGCTCACAGCGATAAACTTGTTGGCGTGTTATTAATTGGCTTAAGTATTTGGATTTTTTATCAACTATTTAGAAAAGAAAAAAACCACGCTCATACACATATCCATACCGAAAATAATGGAATTATTCATAAACATTCACACACTCACACAAACGAAACTCACCACAATCACAAGCATTTAAACTTAAAACAAAACACAATGGCTTCTTTGTCTTTTGGATTTGTACATGGTTTGGCTGGTATTGCGCATTTTTTATTATTTCTACCTGTTTTAGGATTTACATCTAAATTAGATTCTACACAATATATTATTGGCTTTGGAATAGGAACCATCCTTGCTATGGTGTCTTATGCCTTTGTAATTGGGAAAATATCTAGCAGTTCAAAAAGTAACCATAATGCTAACTTTTTTAAAGGTATCAGGTTTGCAAGTGGTTTATTTGCTTTTATTATAGGATTCTATTGGTTATTGAATTAACAAATTCTAGGTAGTTGTTCGCCTACTAACGGACTCACAATACGCTTGCCACCAATTAAACTTTCCATAACAACTTTGTTAGGATGTTCCTGTGTAAACGAGCCAATACTAGCTGCATTTTTACCTTTATCGTTTTTTTGCATAAGTGTCAGCACCTCGGTTTCAATACTTGGATCAACAACTGCTATAAAAACACCTTCATTAGCTACATACATTGGGTCTAATCCTAACATTTCGCAAGCGGCTGCTACTTGTTTTTCTAAAGGGATATCAGCTTCTTTTATAGCAACTCCTTTATTGATATCATTAGCGATTTCGTGTAAAACGGTTCCTAAACCACCACGGGTTGGGTCTCTAAACATTTTAATTTTATCGCCAAAAGCATCTAACAATTCTTTGGTTAAATGATTTAAATTGGCTGAATCACTTTCTAAAGTCGATTCAAATTCAAGTCCTTCTCTGTCGCTCATAATAGCCATACCGTGTTGAGCAATATTGCCATTTACCAGAATTTTATCACCTGTTTTTATATTCTCAACAGAAATATTAGCTTTAGGATGCATTTCTCCAAACCCTGTGGTATTGATAAATATTTTATCGCCTTTGCCTCGTTCTACTACTTTGGTATCGCCCGTAATTATCAAAACTCCGCTTTCGTCGGCAGCTTTTTTTATGTCCTTAACTATTTTTATAAAATCGGTAACTTTTAAACCTTCTTCAATAATAAAAGCTAAACTTAAGTATTTTGGGATGGCACCACACATAGCCACATCGTTTACTGTGCCATGAACGGATAAACTACCAATATTTCCACCTTTAAAAAAGATAGGGGTAATGACAAAACTATCGGTTGAAATGGCTACTTTTCCTTTAATATTTATAATGGCGCCATCGTCTTTTTTATCTAAAAATGGATTGCTAAAAGTTTTAAAAATAATTTTATCTAACAAATTACGTGTTAACTCGCCACCGCTACCGTGACCTAAATTGATGGTTTCAAATCCTAAATTTTCACTAGTCATCTTTAAATTTTTTAAAGTGTAAAATGATAATAAGCCGCGCAAGCCCCTTCTGACGAAACCATAGGAGCTCCCAACGGATTAGAAGGTTTACAGGTTTTACCAAATTCCGGGCATTGATGCGGTTTTTTAATCCCCCGCAATATTTCGCCGGCTATACAATTTGAGTTTTCTGGGACTTTAATATGACTGATATTAAATTTTGATTCGGCATCGTATTTTTTATAAGCTTCTTTTATAACATAACCGCTATTCGGAATCTCGCCAATGCCTCTCCATTCTCTTGTGCCAATTTCAAAAACTTTAGTTATAACATTTATAGCTGCTAAATTGCCTTTTTCTTTGACAATACGCGCATATTGATTTTCGACTTCAAAGCGCCCTTCTTCTAATTGTTTTACAGCTATAAAAATACCTTGAACTAAATCTAAAGGTTCAAAACCTGTAATTACAATGGGTGTTTTGTATTTTTTGGCAAGGGGATAATATTGTTGAATTCCCATAATAGCACACACATGACCCGCTCCTAAAAAAGCGTCAATGTTGCATAAATCATCATCTAAAATAGCCTCCATAGCGGGAGGTACCAAAACATGAGAAGCTAAAATGGAATAGTTATTTAAACCTTCTTTTTCGGCATGTAAAACAGATAGGGCATTAGCTGGCGCTGTGGTTTCAAACCCCACGGCAAAAAACACCACTTCTTTATCGGGGTTTTCTTTAGCGATTGAAACGGCTTCAAGGGGTGAATATAAAATGCGTAAATCACCTCCTATAGCTTTGGCTTCTAGTAAGCTTTTTTTGCTACCGGGTACGCGAATCATATCTCCAAAAGAGCACACAATAACGCCTTTTTCTAATAATTCTATGGCTTTATCAATCAGATTTAGCGGTGTAACACAAACTGGACAACCTGGTCCGTGAATCATTTGTACTTTTTTGGGTAATAATTCCAGAATACCATTTTTAACCAAACTATGTGTTTGGCCACCGCAAATTTCCATAATATGCCACTCTTTAGTGGTAATTTTGTGAATCTCATCAAGAATTTTTTTAGTAGCTTCTAAATTACGATATTCGTTTAAATACTTCATAATCTATTCTTTAATATTTAAATAGTACATTATTTGTCCAAAAGAAATATTTTCGTCATTTGGCGATAATTCTTTATGAAAGTACAAATTTATTTCTTTAGGAGCTAACTCAATA
>CAZGZH010000254.1:0-3453 GCA_964529645.1 uncultured Flavobacteriaceae bacterium | reverse complement strand
GATAAAATATGGCTTTGCTCCACCAACAAAGGAACTAACAATGAAATGAGTAAAGCCAATATTCCCACAAAGAAACCCATCGTAATAACGACAGCTAAAGTATTGGGTAACTTGAGTTTGACATCGAAAAATATGACAATGCGTCGGCCGATTAAAGAAATAACAGATGCCAATAAAATATAAACTAACACGGCTTTTATAAGATACAAAAAGTACAGCAACAATAAGCCGCCCACTACTATAAAGAGGGCACGTAATATACCGCTTGAGATGGTTTTAGCATTCATAGCGGTAAAGATAAAAAAAAGGGATGATTTTAAGTGCTTTAGTTATAAGATATTATTCAAACTCACTTGTAAAATGTAGTTTAACCGTAGGATATTTATCCTGCGTCATTTGAACCGAAAAAGCTGAGTCGGCCAGAAAGACCAATTGCCCTTTTTTGTCTTTGGCGAGGTAGCGTTGTTTAACGCGCTTAAAGTCTTTGTACTCGTCATTTTTATAATCCTCTGGTTGCACCCAACAGGCTTTATGCACATTCAGCATGTCGTAGGTACATTTAGCGCCATATTCGTGTTCTAAGCGGTACTGAATCACTTCATATTGCAAAGCGCCCACCGTACCAATAACTTTTCTACCATTCATTTCTAAGGTAAACAATTGTGCTACCCCTTCATCCATTAATTGGTCAAGTCCTTTAGCCAATTGTTTAGATTTCATAGGGTCGGCATTGTTGACATATCTAAAATGCTCTGGCGAGAAATTAGGAATGCCTTTAAATTGTAATTGTTCGCCTTCGGTTAAGGTATCGCCTATTTTAAAATGCCCTGTGTCGTGTAAACCGACAATATCACCTGGAAAAGATTCATTCACAATCTCTTTTTTCTCTGCAAAAAAGGCATTGGGACTGGCAAATTTTAATTTCTTACCCAACTTGACGTGCAAATAGTTGGTATTGCGCCTAAAAGTACCCGATACTATTTTAACAAAGGCTAAACGGTCGCGGTGTTTGGGATCCATATTGGCATGGATTTTAAAGACAAAACCCGTCATCTTTTCCTCTTCGGGATTCACCACACGAATATCGGCCTGTTTTGGTCGTGGCGAAGGCGCTATATCTATAAAGCAATCAAGCAGTTCTTTAACACCAAAATTGTTTAGTGCCGAGCCAAAAAATACAGGTTGCAGATTCCCTTCTAAATACTCTTTCTGATTAAATTTTGGATACACTTCGTTTACCAATTCTAATTCCTCGCGTAAAGTATCGGCAGCATCTGTTCCTACAACTTTATCGAGTTCTGGATTACTTATATCGTCAAACTCAATACCTTCTGATACGCGTTGTTTGGCCTGATCTGAAAAGAGGTTTAGCTTTTTAGCCCATACATTGTAAATACCCTTAAAATCGTAGCCCATACCAATAGGGAAACTCAATGGCACGACTCTTAAACCTAATTTCTGCTCTACTTCGTCTAACAAATCAAAAGCGTCTTTACCTTCACGGTCTAATTTATTGATAAAAACTATCATAGGAATTTGACGCATCCTACAGACTTCTACCAATTTTTCGGTTTGTGTTTCAACCCCTTTGGCTACATCTATAACTACAATCACGCTGTCAACTGCCGTGAGCGTTCTAAAAGTATCTTCGGCAAAATCTTTATGACCGGGTGTATCTAAAATGTTAATTTTCTTATCCTTATAAATAAATGCCAATACAGAAGTAGCTACCGATATCCCCCGTTGCCGCTCTATTTCCATAAAATCGGATGTGGCGCCTTTTTTGATTTTGTTGTTTTTAACAGCTCCCGCTTCTTGAATAGCCCCTCCAAATAACAAGAGTTTTTCTGTTAAAGTGGTTTTACCCGCATCAGGGTGCGATATGATACCAAAAGTACGGCGGCGTTTTATTTCTTCTAAAAAGGACATGTGTGTTTTTTGAGGATGCAAAGATAAGATTTATACGGATTAATTAAAGTCATTTACCAATTGAATAAAAACCCTTAACTTTCACTCGAAATTTTTCATTAAAATGAAACCTCTTTTATCTAAAAGATTGCAATTAAGATTAATCAAACAATCTGATATAGAAAATATTCACAAATTACAATCTATGCCAGAAGTCGATCAATACAATACTTTGGGTATTCCTAAAGATTTATCTGAAACAAAAGCGGTAATGGCACCTTCTTTTGAAGATTTAAAATTAGACCTAATTAAGCGTTATACTTTTGTAATTGAGTTGAAAAAAAGTCAAGAATTCATTGGGCTAGCCGCTTTAAATATAGGAAATCCTAAATATAAAAGTGCCGAAGTTTGGTATAAATTACTCCCTAAACAGTGGCGTAAAGGCTATGCCACAGAAGCTGTTAACTGTTTGTTAGAATTTGGTTTTAATAAACTAAAATTACACCGTATAGAAGCGGGTTGTGCTGTAAATAATCTAGGTTCTATAAAAGTTTTAGAAAAAGTTGGCATGTCATACGAAGGACGCAAAAGACAGACCTTACCTTTAATATCTGGTTGGAGCGATAATTTTGAATACGGTATTCTTGAAAAAGATTATTTTAATCGCCCTATATAAGTATTTAAAAATGTCTATTTAAAAGTACATGCTTCATTTAAATGAATATCTTTGCAACTTATTTTACCTAAACTAAAACACCAAATGTCTAAAAAACATTCATTCCACATCCCAGTAATGGGCATAGGATTTACCATTGATACCCCTTTAAAAGTTTCGAAATTTGGTATAGATTCTGTCATTTCTTTGGTAGATGATATTCTGCTTGAAAAATTGCGAAAAATGTATTGCGAAAAGTTTAAAATGCCTTACGAAGAAATCTCAAATAAAATTGACGATTTCCGCGCCAAGCGCATTACCTCTTATCTCAATATGATAAACGATTTGGCTAAAGAAAAATTTGAAGATTTAAAAAACGCTTCACACGATAAAATTGAAGACATCAAAGCTTATTTTAATATGCTTCCTGACGGATTAGCCATTAAAAATGAATTCAAAAAGTTGTTAGATAACCAATCTCCTTTTGAAGATTTAAAAAAATGGTTAAAAGAGACTATGACAATGGGTAGCATTGATGTGAATATCATGACCAAAGTTGATAAAGAAAATTATTTAAACGGCGAAAAATTACCTTCAATTTACAATGACGCCCATGCTGCTTTAAGAGGTTTTGCCGAAAGTGATTTAAGCTCTTCTGTTATTTTATCTGCTGGTATGAACCCAAGGTTATATGCTTATCTTGAAGAATTTGATGATTTTTTCCCCGATGAAAATGGCAACATTAAAAAGAAAATTATTTTAAAAGTGAGTGATTATCGCTCAGCTTTAATTCAAGGTAAATTTTTAGCTAAAAAAGGTATTTGGATTTCTGAATACCGTATAGAATCTGGTTTAAATTGTGGCGGTCATGCTTTTGCAACAGACGGTTA
>CAZGZH010000253.1:0-3474 GCA_964529645.1 uncultured Flavobacteriaceae bacterium | reverse complement strand
TTTCATTATGCGTTCTAGAAGTTAAGGTTCTTTTTATGGTCTCTACCTTGTCACTTACGCCACCCCAATTAAACGCAATAGTAGTACCATTAGAAAAAAGTGGATTCGATTTTTCTTTTACTGAAATTGTTGTGCTTAATCCGTAAATATGCTGCGTTGATATATTTTTATAATAGGCATAACTAAAAGTTATAATAAAGAAAATTATAAACAACTTCCAATGGGCAATTATTTTAAAAAAATAAGTTTTAATATCTAATTGCGCTAAATCGCTAACATTTCTTGTTTTTTTTACTTTCTGATTCATATTAATTAAAAAGTTTTAACAATAAGAATAGTTGACGTTAAAACAGAGAAAACAGATATAAATGTTGTGAAAACACCTAGGCCAGTTGTACCAATACCCCAAGATTTTCTCTTAAGCGGATTTACATAAATAATATCGTTTGGTTTTATATAATATTGCTCTGAGTTAAAAATATCAATACTTGTTAGATCAATCTTGTATTTTTTTAAGCCATCAACGGTATTTCTAATTATTTGAATATTTGTTTTATCGCCAGTTCCCGTAATTTCTCCTGCATTTGCTAAAGCTTCAATAATACTTACTTGATCTTGCTGCAAATTTAATGTGCCAGGAGACCCAACTTCTCCTGTAACAACAAATCTAATACCATTAAGCTTAACTTGTACAAACAAACCATCTGTGTTTTTTATATACAATTTAAGGCCATTTTCAATTTTTTCACGCACTTCTTTAACGGTGTAACCTAAAACGTTAATTTCGCCTAAATAAGGCACTCTAATATTACCTTTTCTATCTAGGGTGTATCCTCTAAAGATAGCATTTTGTTGAATATTATTACCTGTAGTAGTTTCAATTGGATTGAATAAAGCCACCATTTTAGGATCTGGCGCTTTTATATTAATAACCAATACATCACCAACTTGTAATTTATAAGGCTCATTATTTAATTTATAAATATCTGATTTTAAAGTGGGCTCTCCTTGAAAATAAACAGTTCTTTTATTAGACACACAAGAAGTTAATAAACAAAGTATAATAGCAATACTAAAAAACTTAAACATTGATTTTTTTTTGACTTAATTAGCAAATATAAATGTAATTCGTTTATTTCGCCACTTTTTCTACTATTTTCGTAGATAATATTTAAAAAGATGCTTTATCAAATTATCCCATATATAAAATTTCTTTTAAAAGCAAGCACTTCTCATGGCGTACATTCGCCTTTTATTTTTAATTTTATTACACTAAGTTTAAATCTTAAAGTAGCACCTAGTAACATAAATTATAAAAACTATAAAGCTTTAAAAAAAGCCTTGCTAAACGATAATTCAATTATAGAAATTACCGAATATGGCGCTGGTTCTAAGTGTTTTAAAAACAATTCAAGAATTGTATCAGATATTGCCAAACATGTAGGCGTTTCAAATAAAAAAGCTAAAATTTTATGCAATATTCTCAATTATTTTAAACCTCATAATATTTTAGAAATTGGGACTTCAATTGGTTTATCAACTAGTTTATTGGCACATAATCACAAAAGTAATATTACTACCCTAGAAGGTTGTAAAAACACCCAACAAATAGCTAAAAAATATTTATCAGGTTTTAAAAATATCAATTTTGTCCTAGGCGAATTTAGTGAAACATTACCTAAATTGACTCAAAAATACACTTACGACCTTATCTATTTTGATGGCAATCATACCAAAGAAGCGACAATAAAGTATTTTAACCTTTGCTTAAATACTGTACATAACGACAGTATTTTTATTTTTGACGACATTTATTTAAACACACAAATGCAAGAGGCTTGGCAAGAAATATGCAAACATCCAAAAGTAAGTGCCAGTATAGATATTTATCATTATGGATTAGTATTTTTCAGAAAAGAACAACCCAAACAACATTTTTATTTGCGTACAAATTCTTAATATCTTTGACAATAAATTAATAAGATGAAAATATACACAAAAACAGGTGATAAAGGTCAAACCTCACTCTTTGGAGGCACACGCGTTTTAAAAAGCGATTTACGTATAGAGAGCTATGGAACGGTAGACGAACTCAATGCCAATATTGGTCTTTTAAGAGATAGCTTAACAAAAGAATCTCTTAAAAATGACCTGTTAAAAATTCAAAATCAGCTTTTTACAATTGGCGCTATGCTTGCAACCAACCCCGATAAAAAAACCTTAAAGAGCGGTAAAGAACGTTTGAATATACCCATTATAAACAGCAAAGATGTTTTTTATTTAGAACATCAAATAGACAAACTCAACACAGATTTACCCAAAATGACCCATTTTATAATCCCCGGAGGGCATCCTATTGTGTCATCTTGTCATATTTCTCGAACTATTTGCCGACGTGCAGAAAGAGCTATAGTGGGGTTAAAAAAAGAAAGTTTTGTAGAAAATGTTGTAGTTGAATATATAAACAGACTATCTGACTACCTTTTTGTATTGGCACGAAAGTTGACTTTAATCTACAAAGCAGAAGAGATACTTTGGATACCCGAGAAACAATAAAATTTGCTTTAATTTTTACGTTCATTTTCTTTCTTAAAATTTTAAATTAATTTACTTGCATAGTTGCATAAAAAATTTACTTTTGCAAAAAATTAATTTTAATTATCATGTACTGGACATTAGAACTTGCCTCATATTTAAGCGACGCCCCTTGGCCCGCAACAAAAGATGAGTTAATAGATTACGCTATTAGAACTGGCGCACCATTAGAAGTTGTAGAAAATTTGCAATCTCTAGAAGACGAAGGTGAATCTTATGACATTATTCAAGAAATTTGGCCAGACTATCCTACTGATGAAGATTTTCTTTGGAATGAAGATGAATATTAAAAATTAAAGTCTCGGTAGAGGCTTTTTTTTTGCTTAAATTTGAACTTTTAAATATTTAAAACCTGTTATGAGTATTATAAATTCTGTACTTAAAGTTTTTGTTGGCGACAAAAAGAAAAAAGACCTTAAAGTACTTCAACCTATAGTAGAAAAAGTTAATTCTTTTACTACACAAATCTCAGATTTAAGTTTAGACCAATTAAGAGATAAAACAAATCAGTTTAAAGCTCAAATTAAAGAAGCTACTAAACCTTTTAATGATAAAATAGAAGCATTAAAAGCTGATTTAACTGAGGCCGATATAGATCAAAAAGAAATTATTTACAAAGAAATAGACCAACTTACAGATGATGCTTATCAAGCTTCAGAAGAAGTTTTAAAAAATCTTATGCCTGAAGCATTTGCAGTTGTTAAGGAAACAGCCAAACGCTTTCTCGAAAATCCTACCTTAACCGTATCTGCCACTCCTTTTGATAGAGAACTTTCTGCTTCGAATGATTTTGTTAGTCTTGATGGCGAGAAAGCTATTTGGAAAAACAATTGGGATGCCACAGGAAAACCGGTTGTTTGGGATATGGTACACTATGAT
>CAZGZH010000252.1:0-3506 GCA_964529645.1 uncultured Flavobacteriaceae bacterium | reverse complement strand
AAATAAGCGGCCCGAAGATAATCATAAACCACCAAACAGGCGGCCAAACTTGGGCAATAGCTGTGATGGCAGCTGTAATAATAACAGATAACAAGATAAAGGCTTCGCGAACTTTCATAAGGTTTAAGGTTTGAATTATTTTTTAAAGTTACAAATTAAAATGTTTGTCGTATTTTTGAGCCTTATCTTAAAAATTTATTTTGGGCATTGTAAAAGTTAAAAATATTCGCATATATGCCTATCATGGCTGTATGGTAGAAGAAGGTAAAATTGGGTCAGAATACCGTGTAGACGTATCGGTTAAAGCCAATTTAACACCCTCTGCAGATTCAGATGATTTGATAGATACTGTAGATTATGTTTATATCAATACAATTGTAAAAGAAGAAATGGCCATCCGCGCTAAGCTTTTAGAAAATGTAGCCAAACGCATCATCCAACGTGTTTTTAATGAGATTAGGTTGGCAGATAAAGTCAAAGTAAGTGTGTCTAAAATCAACCCGCCCATTGGGGGTAATGTAGCTCTTGTGAGTGTTGTTTTAAAAAAAACGAGAAAGGACTTCTTCTAAAATATCAAAAAACAAACAATGGGCAAACTCCTTAGTACAGACCAACAAAACAACAAATATTTTTTGTGGTTGTTTTTAGTGTGCTTAGTTCTTTTTGTGTCGAACTTAGATGTGGTTTATGTCAACATTATGGAGGCGCGGAATTTTATCAGTGCCCGCGAAATGCTGACACATGGTCATTGGCTTCACACCACACTTAATTTAGAGCCGCGCTATGAAAAACCGCCCTTACCTACTTGGTTTACGGCTATAGCGATGTGGCTATTTGGAAAGAATAACCTTTACGGATTGCGCTTTCCTGCTGTAATGGCTGTGATTATTTTAATTTTTAGCAGTTTTAAATTAATGGTGCTAGTTATAAAAAATAACTTTCAAGCTTTTGTAAGCAGCCTTATTTTAGCTACTTCGTTTTACATAGTCTTTTCGGGTCGCAATGGCCAATGGGATATTTTTGCACACAGTTTTATGCTGTTGGCTATTTGGCAAATGTTTACGGCTTTAGAAAGTAGCCAAACCGAATATAAAAAATGGCTTTTGGTTGGTGTATTTATGGGCTTATCTATTTTGAGCAAAGGCCCTGTTTCGCTTTATGCATTGTTTTTGCCTTTTATAATCGCCTATGGATTTACTTATAAATTTAAGGGTTTTTCAAAACAATTTAAACCAGCTTTTATAGCCCTTATTTTAGCTTTAATTATTGGTGCTTGGTGGGCACTCTATATTTATCTAACCGATATTAATGCCGTACAGAGAATTGCCACCAAAGAAACCGTGGCGTGGTCTAACCGAAACGTAAGACCTTGGTATTATTACTGGAGTTTCATTACGCAATCGGGTATGTGGACGTTCTTTGCTTTTATAGGATTGCTCTACCCCTTTATAAAAAAACGAGTTGTCCATTTAAAAGCTTATCAATTCACCTTAATTTGGACGCTTGGTACAGTCGTTTTACTGTCTTTAATTCCCGAAAAAAAATCAAGGTATTTGTTACCTGTTTTAATTCCGTTAGCTTTAAATACAAGTTTTTATATCCATTATTTAATTATCAAAGGTAAAGAGCTGGCTAAAATTGACAAGTGGGTTGCCTATTTTGGTTTTGGATTATTGGCTCTGATTTGCTTAGCGATTCCCATTGTGGGTTACGTAAAATTTCCTATGCTATTGGTAGCTGATTATCATTTTGTCCTCACATCTATAGTGTTGATATTAATAGGTCTGACTTTAATTTACAGCCTTATAAAAAACAACTTTAAATACAGTTTTTACTTGTCAATTGCGATGATGTGCAGCTTGCTGTTTTTTAGTTTACCCCTACTTAAAGAGTTTTACAACAATCCCAAATTCAACAATTTAAGTCATTTAAAACAAAGCCCTCAAACCAAAAACATTTCCCTGTTTGTCAAGGGTTACATAGCACCAGAATTACTGTGGGAGTACGGTACAGCTATCCCTGTTTATCAATCGGCAAACGACATTAAAAACCTCTCAAAATTCGGTCTTATAACACAAGAAAAGTTAGACAGCACCCTTTTAAAAACCAATAAAATAACTTTAAAACAGCAGATTGATTTAAATTATATAGTAAAGAAATCGGGTAAAGGGAATACACGCCTTATAACCCAGTTTTATCTATTAGAAAAAAAGCGAGATAGTCTTAACTAATAATTGTTAACCCAAAAAAAATATTTAAATTTGCATTTCCAAAATAGGGCGTCGTGGCCGAGTGGCTAGGCTGGGCTCTGCAAAAGCTCCTACAGCGGTTCGAATCCGCTCGTCGCCTCTTCTCAAAAACACTATTTGTTAAATATTTGCAAATAGTGTTTTTTTGGTTTCCACAAACGTCCTAAAAAAGTTATCTTTGTATCTCTTTTTAGCTTTCAATGAAAATATACCCCATAGAAACTGGTAATTTTAAACTCGACGGTGGCGCTATGTTTGGCGTTGTGCCAAAAGTTTTATGGCAACGCACTAATCCTGCTGATAATAACAATCTAATTGATATGGCTTTACGCTGCATGTTAATTGAAGAGGGCAAGCGTCTTATTTTAATAGACACAGGTACTGGCAACAAACAATCTGATAAATTTTTTGGTTATTATTTTCCGTTTGGCGATTTTACTTTAGACAGTTCATTAGCAAAATACGGCTTTCATCGCGATGATATTACCGATGTTTTTTTAACACATTTGCATTTTGACCATTGTGGCGGCAGTATCCAATGGAATAAAAATCACACCGACTATGAGCCCGCCTTTAAAAATGCCAAATTTTGGAGCAATAAAGGTCATTGGAAATGGGCAACAGAACCCAATCCTCGAGAAAAAGCCTCATTCTTAAAAGAAAATATCCATCCAATGCAAAGTAGTGGACAATTGCATTTTATAGACATCCCAACGAATGGCAATTTTACTCAAAATACTCCTTTAGGTTTTGATGTCTTGTTTGCCGATGGCCATACAGATAAGCAAATGATTCCGCATATAAAATATCAAGATAAAACCATTGTTTATGTAGCCGATTTATTACCAACTGTAGGTCATATTCCTTTACCTTATGTTATGGGTTACGATACGCGTCCACTTTTAACGATGGATGAAAAAGCTGCTTTTTTAAATAAAGCTGCTGATGAAAATTATTACTTATTTTTAGAACACGATGCCGTCAATCAAATTTGTACGGTTCAACATACCGAAAAAGGTGTTCGGTTAAAAAACACCTACACTTTTAATGAACTTTTTAATTAATTTTTTAATGAAAAATTTTAAATCAATTTTTGCGCTGTCACTGGCTATCGCCTTGACCAGTTGTGGGTCTATTTCTAAAATCCCTGTGCCGCAACCTTTAAATAATGCTGTAAGTTTATCAGCAAAAAAAGCCCCACTAACCAAATTTCAAAAAGAAAATTGGGCACATGCCGATTTAATGACAGATACCATC
>CAZGZH010000251.1:0-3507 GCA_964529645.1 uncultured Flavobacteriaceae bacterium | reverse complement strand
TGAGTAATGAATTGGTTTCATCGGATATTGTTGGCGGCGCAGCACCTGCCATTTTTGACAGTCATGCCACCATAGTTTCTGATGAAGGCGATGATGCTATTTTGTATGTTTGGTATGATAATGAGTATGGCTATACGCATCAAGTTATAAGACTAGCGCGTTATATTTCTAAGGTTAATCGTTTTATTTATTACTAATATTTTATGGTAAATAAAGAGACAAAAAAAAAGGCTGTTAAAAACAGCCTTTTAAAATTATAATCAAAATTGTTGACTAGGTAAAAATAATTTGCGTTCTGTCGCCTTCACACATTTCGTAAAATTGCCCAATTGTTATAATGTCAGAGACTTCATCAGATAAGTCTTCTTTTTTAAGTTTAAACATGTCAACGGCTAATTTACAGGCAAAGATTTCGCCACCGCCAGCGGTTATCATTTCTAAAAATTCATCAACAGGAGGCATATCTAATGCTTCCATTTGTTTACGCATCATACCAGACACAGCCGATTCTACACCAGGTAACCCCCCTAGCATTGTTGGAAAGGGCAAACCGCCAGGCATACGCATAGCAGGATTACCTGTTGTGGCGGTATGCAAGTGATTCATTGCTTTTTTTGTGATGCCGTCTAAGCCAAAAAATGTAAAAAACACTTTTGTTTCTATACCTTCCATAACAGCACCATTGGCCATCACCAAAGTAGCATAAACATCCTCTAAGCTACCTTTAGCACAAATCATACATACTTTTTCTAAAGGTTTTTTTTCTTTTGATTCCATACTTCAAGATTTTAGTTTATTAATTAATATTCTTTATTTAAACACAACTTGTGGGTTTTGGTATGCCCGCTATTTTTGATGAAAATTTAAGAGGCCCTTTTGGAAATAATTTGTACAAAGTTTTAATATCTACTATACCAGACTTACCTACTTTTCTAATAGTTAAAGCTTCGCCAGCTTGTGTCTTTTCACGTAAGTAGTTTATTACTTCAAAGTGTTTATCGGTTAATTCTATACCAATTTCTTTTGCAAGTTCTCTTGCAATGTCTTCGTTCCATTGATTCATGTCTTCTAGATAACCATCTTCTGTTAGGTTAACTTCTACGTTTGCTAATGTTTGTGTTGCCATAATTGTTTTTATTTTAATTTATTTGTTCTGATTTAATTCTGATATCTTTAGAGACGTTTTTCATAAAGGTTACGCCATAACCAAGTGCTTTTTTCATTTCTGGACTATTCATTTCTCGCATAACACGCCATACTGAATAAGAAGGGACACTTTCTGTTTCCATACTGTTAAAGGCTTTTATGGCATTTTGCATAGTACCTAAAACTTCGGGTTGTGTCATTTCTTTTATTATTGTTAAAATAGAAACAATACTGTCTGCCAGTTCTCTTAAATCTTCTGGAGTGAAACCGGCTACTATATTGTCCATTATTGGGGTAAATTCCTTAAAGAATTTAAAGTATCCTTTTTCTTCAAATACGCCCAATTGTTTTGTAAAGTCTATAATAACTTCGTTGGCTATAGGGCCTATTTCTTTGCTGAGATCCATGCCCATTTCTAATAAATCCATAACCTTTTTAATGTTACCAATATTTCTCAAGAAAGAAATGGCCACATCGGTTAATTCTGCCGGATTTAAATCTACTTGTCTTTTGTCTAGCTCTTCTACGGTTGAGTCGTAAACATCTTTTCCTATTATACTCAAATCGCTCACCAAATCTTCAACAACAGTAGAATTTAATCTTTGCTGATTAACATAGCCTAGAATTAAATCTAACTTTTTATCGAGAGCGTCTATTTGAGACTGTATATTTTTTTCTTCCATTTTAAATATGTCTTTAAAATTAGATACGTTTTTTACCCGCCATAGTCATATCTGCTTCTATGGGTAATTCTTTTCCTTTTAATAAAATATGCCAGTAAATCCATCTGAATAATACTTTGCCATAGTGATTCATTTTGGTGTTTTTTAACAAATCAAATGGACCAATACCAGGTAATGGAAAAGTACCAGGAAGCGGTTCTGTGGTGTAGTTAAAATCAATCAATGCCCCTTTGCCATAACCTGTTTCAATGTAGCAGTTAGCATGACCGTCAAATTTGGCTGTTAACTCACGTCCTTCAATAGCCGACATAAGATTTTCCATTAAAATTTCTGCGGCAAAATGCGCTACAGAACCTGCTTTTGAAGTAGGTAAGTTAGTGGCATCACCAATGGCAAAAATATTTTCGAATTGATCTGATTGTAAAGTGAATTTATTGGTTTTTACATAGTTCATATCGTCGCCAATACCACTGCGTTCTATCATATCAGAGCCCATATTTACAGGGACAATAGTTAAAACATCAAAAGGTACTTCACGGTCGTCATACGACACAATTTTTTTATTGTCGTTATCTACGTGACTTAAATAGAAATCGGGGATAACCTCAATATTTTTTTCTTCCATAATACTGCCAAGCACTTTAGTTGCCACAGGTTTTGTAAAGACACCAGACATAAGGGTTACAAACTTGATGTTTACTTTATCTCTAATGCCTTTTTTAGTAAAATAAGCATCGGCTAGAAATACAAATTCAAGTGGCGCTACTGGACACTTATAAGGTAATTCTGGGATACACATAACAAGGTCACCTCCTTCAAAATCTTTGAATTTTTTCTGAAGTGCCAAAGCCCCTTCTATTGTATAAAAGTCAAAAATATCTTTATACCATAGTTTGTCTTTTAAGCCTTCGGTTTCAGAAGGACGTGTTTGTGTTCCTGTAGCAACGATTAAAAAGTCATAATTTAAAACCTGACCATTTTCTAGTAATACTTTATTGTCATCGCCAACTATTTTATCAATAGCACTAAAAATGACGTTTACACCTGGAGGTAAGAAATCATGTTTGGGCTTTATGACGTCTTGTTTACCGTAAATACCAAAAGGAATAAATAAAAATCCAGGTTGGTAGTAATGTGTTTTGTATTGATCTACTATGGTTAATTGCCACTCTTCATGGTCTAATTCCTTGTGAAGTTTATTGACCATCATTGTGCCGGCTGTTCCGGCTCCTAAAATCACTATTTTTTTCATTTTTTATACTTTTTTAATGACATTTTAAAGCCCTTTTTTGGACTATTTTTAATTTTGATACTATAAAATTAGCGCTGATTCGCTTTTTAAAATCTGATATAAATCAGTTTTGTGTACTGAATGTTAGACCTCTTTAAAAAGTAAAAAATTGTAATACAACGCATTAGTATATATTAAAAGTGACTTTTAGAACATAAGAAAATAAAAAATCTCATTTTGGCGCTTATAAGTAATACATGTTACGGCAAAAATTAAATTTTAAACCAATTAGCTATTAAAAACAACGGCTTTTTTGAAGAATAATGTTTATTTTTAGCACTACAAAAGGCTACAAATGTCAGAAAATATTAAAGAAAAAATTTTAACACTTAGAAATCTGCTGAGGCAACATAATTATAATTATTATGTATTGGATAATGCAACAAT
>CAZGZH010000250.1:0-3513 GCA_964529645.1 uncultured Flavobacteriaceae bacterium | reverse complement strand
ATATATGAAACACCTCTCTATAATTTTAATTTTGTTAGTAGTTTTTAGTTGTAAACGAGATGTCGATAAGCCTACTGCAAAACACACACCTACGCCAATTGCGCCCAAGATTATAAAAGAGTTCGGGTTTACATTTAACGATTATAATTACTTAAGAGACACCATAAGAGAAGGCGATAGTTTTGGTAACATTTTAGACCAGGCTCATATTATGCCAGTAAGAGTTTATGAAATTGTTAAAAAAACTAAGAAAGTATTTGATATAAGGCGGCTTAAAGTGGGAAATCCATACGTCATTTTAAAGTCTAAAGATTCTTTAGACAAGGGCGAAGTGTTTATTTACCAGCCAGATAAAATAAATTACGTAGTCTTTAAATTTAAAGACACTATTAAAGCATATCGCGCTAAGAAAAAAGTAAAAACGCTTGTCAAAACAGCCTCTGGAATAATCAAGACATCCTTATCGGAAGCGATTGACGAACAAGGATTGAACTATTTAATTGTAAACGATTTATCAGAAATATACGCTTGGACTATTGATTTTTTTAGACTCCAAAAAAATGATAGATTTAAAATCATTTACGAAGAAAAGTACGTAAACGATACAATTTTAGCAGGTATGGGCAAAGTACGTGCAGCTGTATTTGAACACAATAAAAAACCACTTTACGCTTTTGCTTTTGTAGAAAATAAAAAGAATGGTGTAGTTGATTATTTTGACGACAAAGCCAAGAATTTAAGACGTGCTTTTTTAAAAGCACCCCTCAAGTTTAGCCGTATTTCATCGCGTTATAACATGAGGCGCTATATAAAATATTACGGACGTATAAAACCCCATTTAGGTACCGATTTTGCGGCACCTACAAACACACCCATTATGGCCACGGCTAACGGGCGCGTAACCAAAAGAGGCTACACAAGAGGTAATGGGAATTATGTAAAAATTAGACATAACGCCACTTATTCAACCCAATATTTACACATGAATAAATTTAAAAGAGGGGTTAAGGTAGGCACCTATGTAAAACAAGGCGACATTATTGGTTATGTGGGTATGACGGGACACGCTTCTGGACCACACGTGTGTTATCGGTTTTGGAAAAACGGTCGACAAGTCAATCCGTTAAGGCAAAAATTACCTGCCGCTGCACCGATGAAAAAATCTGAAAGACCACGATTTTTTGCTAATATTAAACCATTAAAAGAACAATTGGATAATATTTCTTATCCTAATTAGAAAATAAAATGAGTATTAAAAATATAAATCCCACCCAAACTAAAGCTTGGCAAGACCTGCAAAACCACTTTGATCAAATTAAAGCGCTTAGGATGGAAAACATGTTTAAAAGTAATCCGGATAGAAAAAGATATTTTACTTTTAAAACAGAAGACCTATCTCTAGATATATCTAAAAACAGGATTGATAAAAAAGCATTTAATTTATTGTTAGATTTAGCAGAAGAAGTCGGTTTAAAAGAGGCTATTGCAGCACAATTTTCAGGCGAAAAAATAAATATAACAGAAAACAGAGCTGTCTTACATACCGCTTTACGCGATAATAGCAAAACACCTATTTTGGTAGGAGGGAAAGATATTAAACCCGAAATAACCAACTGCTTAAAAAAAATGAATGCTTTTTCTGACGGGGTTATTTCTGGGAATATTAAGTCTTTTTCAGGAAAGCCTTTTACCGATATTGTAAATATTGGTATTGGCGGTTCAGATTTAGGGCCAAAAATGGCAGTAGAAGCTTTAAAGTATTATAAAAATCACCTTAAATGTCATTTTATATCAAATGTAGATGGCGACCATGTATATGAAACACTTAAAGATTTAAATCCAGAAACAACACTTTTTATTATTGTTTCAAAAACGTTTACCACGCAAGAAACACTCACAAATGCTTTGACTGTTAAAAAATGGTTTTTACAAAAAGCTTCAGAAAAAGATATTGCTCATAATTTTGTAGCCGTTTCTACCAATTTGAAAGCCGTAAAAGATTTTGGCATTGCTTCTAACAACATTTTTCCTATGTGGGATTGGGTTGGAGGACGCTACTCTTTATGGAGTGCAGTAGGCTTGTCAATAGCCTTAGCGGTTGGTTTTAAAAATTTTAAAGATTTCTTATCAGGTGCGCATCAAATTGACGTACATTTTAAGGAAACCTCTTTTGATAAAAATTTACCTGTTATTTTGGCTTTACTAAGTGTTTGGTATAACAATTTCTTTAAATCAGAAACAGAGGTGATGTTACCTTATACACAATACTTGTCACTATTACCTATGTATTTGCAGCAAACGGTTATGGAAAGCAATGGCAAATCGGTTGACCGAAATGGGAAACCTATACATTACCAAACAGGTACAATTGTTTGGGGGAGCACAGGTACAAACGCACAACACGCCTTTATGCAATTGGTACATCAGGGCACAAAATTAATTCCAGCTGATTTTATTGGCTTTTTAGAACCTCTTTATGGTGATTTAAATCACCATAAAAAACTTATGGCAAATTTGTTTGGGCAAACAGAAGCATTATACAAAGGAAAAACGGCTCATGAGGTACATAAAGAGTTGAAATTAGAAGACGATAAAGAAAATATTGAGAAATTACTTCCTTTTAAAACCTTTGAAGGAAACAAACCTTCAAATACACTGATAATTAACAAATTAACACCAAAAACTTTAGGAGAGTTAATAGCTTTATATGAACATAAAACTTTTGTACAAGGTGTTATCTGGAACATTTTTAGCTTCGACCAGTTTGGTGTTGAACTAGGCAAAGAATTGGCTAAAAACTATCTAAAAAATTAATTTTTTTACTTCATAAATAGCTAATAATTAACAAATAACACAAAGTTTATAACAGAGGTTAATTTTTTGTTAAAATTTTTGTATTTTCGCATTGAAATTGACCAAATTTCTTAACAATTCCCTAATACTATTTTTAGTTTTTTGTGTCAGTTTTGAAACATAATTTAAAACTAAATATTAATATGAAAAAAATTACAAAATGGCTGTTAGTTGCTATAGTTATGGTAACAAGTACAGCAATGTTTTCACAAGGAAAACTTACAGGTGTAGTAAAAGATAACAGCGGCGCTTTGCCAGGAGCTAGTGTTCTTGTTGCTGGAACTACTGTAGGTGCAACTACCGATTTTGACGGTAAATTTGCTTTAAATGTAAAAACCGCTAGTGGTACTTTAGAAGTATCGTTTTTAGGTTACAAAACTAAAAAAGTTTCTTTTAGTGTCTCAGGGGGTACAGTAGATTTAGGTACTATTATGCTTGAAGCTGATTCAGAGACTTTAACCGAAGTTGTCGTTACGGGTGTAATTGATATGGCTACAGAAAGAAAAACACCTGTTGCAGTTTCTACTATTAGAGCCGCAGATATTCAAGAAAAATTAGGCTCTCAAGAGTTTCCAGAAATTTTAAACAACACACCTTCTGTGTACGCTACTAAACAAGGTGGTGGTTTTGGAGATGCCCGTATTAATATTCGTGGATTTG
>CAZGZH010000249.1:0-3524 GCA_964529645.1 uncultured Flavobacteriaceae bacterium | reverse complement strand
ACTTGATGAAATGTTTTTTCCTCTTGAGGTTTAACATCATCAGAAACTGTTTCAACTGCGACAACTTCTTTTGTTTGTGTAGAATCTACAACAGTAGAATCTGCAACTTGGTCTGTGTTTGTTCCATCTTGTGCAAAAACCGATGGTGTTGCACTAAAAAACAATAATCCTGCAATGGCAAGAATGGTAAATACTCTTTTCATGTTTTAATTCTTAAATTAATTAAATTGTTAACGGGTTAAAGATATAAATATTATTTAAAAAAACAATTCCGCGGAGAAGAAGGGATTCGAACCCCCGTTACAATTTCTTGTAAACATGCTTTCCAAGCATGCGCCTTAAACCGCTCGGCCACCTCTCCTTAAAAAGTCTCATTTTTTTAAGAATGGCAATTAACGAAAAATATTTTATTCTGAGAAATTTTCTAACTAATTTCTCCCCTTAAAGATATCTCAAATTTCTTTTTAAAGTCTTTTGAGTACATTTTAGCACCAAGTAAGTACATACACTTAGCTACTGCCGCCTCTGTTGTGATATCTTTTCCGTCAATTACACCTATTTTTTTTAACTGGACACTCGTATCATAATGTCCTAAACTAACACTGCCCCCTGAACATTGGGTTACATTTATTATAAATATACCTTTTTTAATAGCTTTCTTTAATAAATCTATAAACCAAATGGCTGTTGGGGCATTGCCAGAACCGTAGGTCTCAATAACTATGCCCTTAATGTTTTTTATACTTAAAATACTAGAAACTGTCGCGGCTGATATTCCTGGAAATAATTTTAATATAGCAATATTAGTATCTAAATTTTTTCTAACAATTAAACGCTTCTTATTAAAAGGCATAATAGCACCTTTATTAAATTTAAGATGCACGCCAGATGTGCATAAAGGTGGATAATTTAAAGAGGTAAAAGCTTCAAAATGCTCTGCATTAATTTTAGTTGTTCTATTAGCACGATACAATTGATATTCAAAATACAAAGCCACTTCTGGTACAACTGGCACTTCATTAGTGTATGATGCTGCAATTTGTATGGCTGTTATGAGGTTTTCTTTGGCATCAGTTCTCAAATCGCCAATAGGTAATTGCGATCCTGTGAAAATAATAGGTTTGGCTAAATTCTCAAACATAAAGCTCAAGGCTGATGCTGTATAAGCCATCGTATCAGAACCAGACAACACTACAAAACCATCGTAATTGTCATAATTTTTTTCTATTATCTCAACTAAATCAACATAGTATTTAGTATTCATATCAGACGAATCTATAGGGTTTTCAAAAGAAACTGTGGCAATTTTGCAGTCTAATAAATTTAACTCTGGAATTCTTTTGAGCAATTTATCAAAATTAAAAGCCCTTAAAGCACCCGTTAGCGGATCTTTCATCATACCAATTGTGCCGCCGGTATAAACCAATAAAATATTGCGTTGTTTTGACATTTTGACTTGTTTTTTGAATTGGAATAATTTATGATGTAAAGATATTATTAATATTAATTTTAAATAGTACAAAATGTTATTACTTATAATAGGAATAGGTTTATTAAGTTGGTTTGTTCAATACAGACTCAAACAAAAATTTAAAAAATATGCTAAAATTCTCCTCCAAAATAATTTAAGTGGTAAAGAAATAGCAGAACAAATGTTGGCAGATAACAATATTTACGATGTTAAAGTTATTTCTACTTCTGGCAAACTGACAGACCATTACGACCCTAGAAATAAAACTGTAAATCTCAGTAGCGATGTGTATAACGGACGTAGTATTGCTTCGGCTGCTGTGGCGGCTCACGAATGTGGCCATGCTGTGCAACACGCCAAAAGCTATGCGTGGCTAAGTTTGCGTTCTAGTTTGGTACCCACAATTAATATTGCGTCAAAATACGCCACATTTATGCTTATTGGGGGTATTATATTTTTTAATACTTTTCCTTATTTACTCTTAATAGGTATTATTTTATTTGCTGCCAATGTCTTATTTAGTTTTATCACTTTACCAGTAGAATACGATGCCAGCAACCGTGCTTTGGCTTGGTTAAACACACAAAACTTTTTATCACCTCAAGAACATGAAGGTGCTAAAGATGCTTTAAAATGGGCTGCACGCACTTATGTTGTTGCGGCAATAGGCGCTCTAGCTACATTATTGTATTACCTCAATATCTACAGCAGGCGCTAATTTAAATTTTTATCTGTCTGTTTATTTGTTGCTCTAAAGAAATAAAAGTCTCTGTGCGTGCAACCCCTTTTATTGACTGAATTTCTTTGTTTAATAAATGCATAAGATGGGCATTATCTTTACACAATATTTTTACAAAAATGGCATAATTACCTGTGGTATAATGACTTTCTATAACTTCGGGTATGTCTTTTAATTTATTTAAAGCCGACGCATTTTTACTGGCAGCGTCTAAAAATATACCGACAAAAGCTAAGGTTTTATAGCCTAACATCTCAGGATTAATAATCAGTTTTGAACTATTTATTAAACCCGAAGCTTCTAGTTTTTTTAATCTTTGATGTATTGCTGCTCCAGAAACACCTACTTCTTTAGCTATACTTAAAATGGGTTTTCTGGCGTCACACATTAAATGATGTAAAATAATTTTATCTATACCATCTATTTTTAAGCTTTTTTTATTCATCTTGTTGATAATTTAAATCAAACGTACAAAAAAAGAGAGAAAACTAAGGTCTTCTCTCTTTTTAAATAAGTTTTATAACTTTAATTACACCATTTCAAAATCTTCCATAAACTTGGTAGTATAATTACCCGAAAGATATATTGGATTACTCATTAATTGGTAATGGAAAGGAATCGTAGTTTTAACACCTTCTACTACAAATTCTCCTAAAGCACGTTTCATTTTATTTATGGCTTCTTCTCTAGTTTGCGCCGTAGTTATAAGTTTTGCAATCATAGAATCGTAATTTGGCGGAATGTTATAGCCAGCATATACGTGTGTATCTACTCTAACACCATGTCCCCCTGGAATATTTAGATTACTTATGACACCCGGAGAGGGTCTAAAATCGTTATAAGGGTCTTCTGCATTTATACGACATTCTATAGCATGAAGTCTTGGAAAATAATTTTTACCAGAAATTGGTACACCTGCTGCGACCAAAATTTGTTCACGAATTAAATCGAATTCTATAACTTGTTCCGTTATTGGATGTTCAACTTGAATACGAGTGTTCATTTCCATAAAATAGAAATTGCGGTGCTTATCTACTAGAAATTCAATAGTTCCAGCACCTTCGTATTTTATAGATTCTGTTGCTTTTACAGCTGCTTCACCCATTTTTTTACGAAGCGTTTTTGTCATAAATGGTGAAGGGGTTTCTTCTGTTAATTTTTGATGGCGTCTTTGAATAGAACAATCGCGTTCAGATAGATGGCAAGCCTTACCAAAGGCATCGCCAATAACTTGTATTTCTATATGACGTGGGTCTTCTATCAGTTTTTCCATATACATAGCATCATTATCAAATGACGCTTTAGCTTCTTGGC
>CAZGZH010000248.1:0-3530 GCA_964529645.1 uncultured Flavobacteriaceae bacterium | reverse complement strand
GCCAATCATCATTTCGCCCCATTGTTTATCGCTCATAGCGCCTGTGCCAGAGTCGGTTAATAAATCGATAAAAACCTTATCGGATGTTAAATTAAATAAATTGTAATGGGCTTCTTTTATCCATTGTTGTCGTTGTTCTTTTGTTGAGCGTTTTATAGCTTCAACCATTTTTATTTTATAGGGTTCTGCGTAGGGTAATTTCATGGTTAAATGTTTTAATAATAAGATTATTGTGCGTAATCAAAGGTTTTTGAAAAATAAAGTTGACTAATTTATAGAAGACTATAGGCAGAAGTGATCACGTCTTTTAATGTTTAAAAAGACGTTTATAGGGCATAAAAATAAGCAATGAGTTACCATAGTTACAATTATATGACACAAAATTAATTGAATTTCGTTAATATATTATCATAAAATACTTAAAAAATAAGTCTAATGATAAAAATCAGCATAAATTTGTGGATGTAATTATACTTTTGTAGTAAATTATTTACGGCTTAAAGATTGATTAAAACTCGTTTATTTTAACAGGCTAATGTTGAAAATAAGCCTTAAATTTGCCAAACTATAAAAATTCTAAAAAAAATGAAAAAAATTATTGGAATAATAGCTTCAACACGTTTAACAGCTGTGTTGTTTTTAGTTTTTGGGTCGGCTATGGCTATAGCTACCTTTATAGAAAATGATTATGGAACACAAACAGCTCAGGCCTTAGTTTACAATGCTTGGTGGTTTGAAGCCATTATGGTAGTTTTTGTAATCAATTTTATTTACAACATCAAGAAATACAGATTACTTAGGAAAGAGAAATTAGTAGTACTTGCTTTTCACTTGTCATTTATTTTTATAATTATTGGGGCGGGTATTACACGCTACTCAAGTTTTGAAGGTATGATGCCCATTAGAGAAGGAGAAGCTTCTCATTCTATGCTCTCTGATAAAGTGTATTTAAAAGTTCATATTGATGATAATAAAGATCAGAAAACACCTATATATAAACGCTTGATTTTATCAAAAATAGGCAACAATAATTTTAATATTAGTACAGAATTTAAAGGAAAACCTGTTAGTGTTAAGTATGTTGATTATGTTGCCAATGCCACACAAAAGTTAGAAGCTTCAGATAAAGGTATCTCTTATATTCATTTTGTGGAATCGGGTAGCGGCTCTAGAAAAGACCATTATATAGCTAAAGGTCAGGCTTTAAAAGTGGGCAACACATTAGTTACTTTTAACCGTTATATAAAAGGGGCTATAAATTTTATTAAAGATACAGATAACAGCCCTTTACAAATTGAAACACCTATTAATGGTAGTTTTATGCGAATGGCCGATAGATTTAAAGGAGATATTGCAAAAGATAGTTTGCAAGATTTTCAATTAAGGTCACTTTACACGCTCGATAAGTTGAGATTTGTTGTGCCAGAACCCCCAACAAAAGGAGTTGTTAAAGTTATTAGCGGCAATAAAAATCAGTTTCCACAAGATATGCTAGAAGTCGCTGTTACAGTTGATAATCAGACTAAAAGTGTGAAAATGTATGGTGGTAAATTTTACATTAACAAACCTAAAGTTGTTAATGTGGGTGGCTTAAATTTCAGATTAAACTACGGTGCTAAACAAATTCAAATCCCGTTTTCAGTTAAATTAAAAGATTTTCAGTTAGATCGTTATCCTGGATCAATGAGTCCAAAGTCTTATGCTAGTGAAGTAATGGTTATTGATAAAGATAAAATATTTGATTTCAGAATTTTTATGAATCACATTTTAAATTATAAAGGTTATAAATTTTTTCAATCGTCATATAATATTACACCCCAATACGAAGAAACCAGATTATCTGTCAATCACGATTTCTGGGGTACTTGGGTAACTTATTTTGGCTATGCCTTCTTGTTTTTAGGATTAATACTTATTATGTTTACAAAAAACACACGTTTTGCTGATTTAAGAAACAAACTATCAAAACTTAAAAATAGTAAAGGAGCCGTTATTATTGCCTTGTTGATTGGCATAAATAGCTTTGGACAAAACAATATACCTAGTGCGAAGACTGTAGATGCCACTATCAAATCAAGTACCATAAACCAAGAGCAAGCAGAAAAATTTGGAAGTCTAATAATTCAAGATTCAAGAGGACGTATGATGCCTCTCAATACTTTTGCATCAGAATTGATGCGTAAAGTAAGTAAGCATGAAAATTACAAAGATTTAAATCCAAATCAAGCTATTGTTTCTATGGTTGTTAATCCTAGAACGTGGTTTTATGTCCCCTTTATTTATATTAAAAAAGACAATACCAAGTTGCGTAATATTATTGGAATTCCCGAAAGTCAAAAATATGCCCGTTTTATTGACTTTTTCGATCAGAAAGGGAATTATAAAATACTCTCAATAATAGAAAAAGCGTCTAAACAACGTATAAAAAACAAGTTTGAACAAAGTGTCATAGATGTTGATGGTCGTGTGAATTTACTTTACAATGTTGTAAATGGTAAAATATTTAGATTTTTTCCATTACCTAACGACCCTAACAATAAATGGTTCTCTTTTACCGATGTTGCTGCTGCTGGGTTTAAAGGAAAAGATTCGTTGTTTGTAGCAAAGGTTATACCTCTTTATGCACAAGCAGTAGTTAATGCTAATAAATCTAATGACTTTAGAACAGTAAATGAAGTTTTAAGAGGCATTTCTAAATATCAAAAAAAATATGGTAGAAAAGTAATGCCATCCGATAGGAAAATATCTTTAGAATTATTTTATAACAAATACGATATTTTTAAAGGTCTGTTTTGGAAATATATGTTGGCAGGAACATTGATGTTTTTCTTTGTTATTGGTCAGATTTTTAAAGATGGTAAGCTTATAAGAGGTCTTATTAAGCTAAGTGCTTTAAGTGTGATATTGTTATTTGCTTACCACACATTAGGTTTGGGTGTAAGATGGTATATTAGTGGTCATGCGCCTTGGAGTAACGCCTATGAGTCTATGATTTATGTAGCTTGGGCTACTATGTTATTTGGTCTTATTTTTGGCAGAAAATCAACTTTAACAATTGCTGCTACAGCTTTTGTAACATCCATGATATTAATGATAGCACATTGGAATTGGATGGATCCTAGTATAGGTAATTTGGTTCCTGTTTTAGACTCTTATTGGCTTATGATTCATGTAGCCATTATTGTGGCTAGTTATGGGCCGTTTACTTTGGGATTAATTTTAGGCTTTATTTCTTTGCTTTTATTTGCATTGGTAAATAAAAACAATAAAAAGAAATTAGATAGAACAATTAAAGAACTCACCATAATTAACGAAATGTCTTTAACAGTAGGATTAGTTATGCTTACTGTTGGTAACTTTTTAGGCGGTATGTGGGCCAACGAAAGTTGGGGTCGTTATTGGGGTTGGGATCCTAAAGAAACTTGGGCTTTAATAAGTATTATGGTGTATGCGTTTGTGTTGCATGCTAGACTAGTGCCTGGATTACGCGGTAGATTGGCTTTTAATATTTTATCTGTATTCGCATTTAC
>CAZGZH010000247.1:0-3544 GCA_964529645.1 uncultured Flavobacteriaceae bacterium | reverse complement strand
AAAAAATAATTAGAATTGGCACCCGCTCCAGTGAGCTGGCAACGTGGCAGGCAAACTTAGTACAATCACAATTAGCCGACTTAGATATAGAAAGTCAAATTATACAAATTGATTCTAAAGGCGATAAAGTTTTAGATAAACCCCTTTACGAATTAGGTATTGTAGGCGTTTTTACAAGAAACCTTGACCTTGCGATGCTTAACGGCGAAATTGATATAGCGGTTCATTCTCTAAAAGATGTCCCTACAGTATTACCAAAAGGCATTGTCCAAGCGGCCGTTTTAAAACGTGCCAGTCATAATGATATAGTAGTTTTTAAGAATAATTTAGAGTTTATGGCCCGTAAAAAGGCCATTATTGCTACGGGGAGTTTGCGTAGAAAAGCACAATGGTTAAACCGTTTTCCAGAACACACTATTGTAGGTTTAAGAGGAAATGTAAATACCCGCCTTAAAAAATTAGCGGAGAGTAATTGGGACGGTGCCATTTTTGCCGCCGCTGGTTTACAACGCATAAAAAAAACACCCCAAAATAATGCGGGTCTCAGATGGATGGTACCTGCGCCAGCCCAAGGTGTTATTATGATTACAGCACTTGGTAAAGACACAGCTGTTTTAGAAGCAATTGCCCAACTTAACGATAGAGAAACAGAAATATGTGCAGGTATTGAACGTGAATTTTTAAATACGCTCGAAGGCGGATGTACAGCGCCCATAGGCGCTTTGGCTTATATTAACGAAGAAGAAATTACTTTTAAAGGCGTGTTAGTCAGTACAGATGGTAGAAAAAAAATTGAAGTAGATCGTGTGTGTAAAGTAGACGATTATAAAGATTTGGGTAAAAGATGTGCCAAAGAAGTCTTGATGAAAGGCGGGCAAAAAATTCTTTTACAAGAAGGTTTAGTAGAATCATTCGATTATAAAATCTTTGCTACAAAAGCCCTGTCTAAAAAACAATTAGATTTATTTTCTAAAGATATAAAAGTATCTTATGGCGATTTTATCCGCACCAAAAGCAACCGCTTAAAACCCGAGATTGGTAAAAAAACCTATAAACATGTTGTTTTTACAAGTCAGAATGGGGTGCAATCTATCTTAGATAATTTTGCTGTAGCCGATGTGCATTTCGAAAATATTTACTGTGTGGGACGTCGTACAAAAAAAATGATAACTAGCAATTTTGGAAGTGTAAAACACATTGAACAATCAGCCTTAAAATTAGCTGAATATTTAGTAAAAGAGATTCCAAATGACGCAGAAATAACCTATTTCTGTGGCGATATCAGAAGAGACGAATTACCTGAATTATTATCAAAAAACAATAAGAATTTAACCGAAATAGAAGCTTATACAACACAGCAAAGTCCTGTTAGGCTCGATAAAAATTTTAACGGCGTATTGTTTTTTAGTCCTTCTGCCATAGATAGTTATATGTCTTTAAATAACACAACTGAAACAACAGCCTTTTGTGTTGGGAATACCACAGCTAGCCACGCTAAAAAATATTTTAATAAAGTAGAAACAGCCGAAATGCCAACTGTAGAAAATGTCATTCAATTGGTAAATGAGGCCTTAAAATAGAAAGATTATGTTTAGAACGAGACGTTTGCGAAAGACAGAAAGTATAAGACGCTTGGTTCGTGAAACCAAATTGAGTATAGACGATTTTATTTATCCTTTGTTTGTTGAAGAAGGTAAAAATATCGCGACAGAAATAAAATCAATGCCGGGTATAAAACGCTATTCTTTAGATGAAATTGACGTTGAATTAGACGAAGTTGTCGCTTTAAATATTCCTGCTGTATTACTTTTTGGTATTCCCACCGAAAAAGACGACAGCGGTACAGAAACATGGAACGACCAAGGTATTATTCAAAAAGCCATCAGACATATCAAACAAAAATATCCTGATTTATATGTTATTACCGATGTCTGTTTTTGCGAATACACAAGTCACGGTCATTGTGGTATTATTCACGATAATGACGTAGATAACGACGCTACTTTGCCCAATATTGCCAAACAAGTCATCTCGCATGTTAAGGCGGGTGCCGATATGGTAGCGCCCTCAGGTATGATGGATGGCACCATAGAAACCATTCGCGAAGCGCTGGATGCGACTGGCTATTACAACACACCTATAATGGCTTATGCGGTTAAATACAGTTCGGCTTTTTACGGGCCATTTAGAGATGCTGCCGATTCTGCCCCAACTTTTGGCGACAGACGTACCTATCAAATGGATCCGGCTAACCGTCGTGAAGCGGTGATTGAAGCCAGTTATGACGATATAGAGGGTGCAGATATTATTATGGTTAAACCGGCCTTATCTTATTTAGATATCATTCGCGATACCAAAGAAAATACCGAGAAGCCTGTGGCTTGCTACAATGTTTCGGGCGAATATGCTATGATAAAAGCCGCCGCCCAAAACGGTTGGATTGATGGCGAGCGTGTTATGATGGAAAGCCTCCTTTCAATGAAACGCGCCGGTGCCGATATCATTATTTCGTATTTTGCCAAAGAAGTTGCAAAAGTATTGAATAAATAAAGTAGAATATGTCACATTGAGCGCAGTCGAAGGGTCTCTCTAATAAATTAAATATCACCCTGTTTCTCTTCTCATTGGGAAGGGTTTGGGATGGGAAAATCAAAAAACATGAACTTCAAAAAATCACAAAAACTATACAAACAAGGTCTTACCCATTTGGTAGGCGCTGTAAATTCACCTGTACGGGCTTTTGCCTCAGTGGGTGGTAATCCACTGTTTATCAAAAAAGCCAAAGGCAGTCAGATAACCGATGTAGATAATAACAAATACGTTGATTTTGTTTTGTCTTATGGCCCTATGATTTTAGGACATCGCCATAACAAAGTGCAAAAAGCCATCAAAAAAGCCATTAAAAACGGTTATACTTTTGGGGCGAGTACCGAAAACGAAATCAAGTTAGCAGGCATTGTCTGCGATGCTTTTCCGGGAATGGATAAAGTCCGATTTGTAAGCTCAGGTACCGAAGCGGTGTTAAGCGCTATTCGTTTAGCACGGGCTTTTACAGGAAAAGATAAAATCATCAAATTTGCAGGATGCTATCACGGTCATTCTGATGCCTTGTTGGTTGCTGCGGGTTCTGGATTGGCTACCTTGAGTATTCCGGGTAGTAAAGGTGTTCCAAATGATGCCGTTAAAAACACATTGATAGCCGAATACAACAACCTCGACAGTGTAAAACAACAGATAGCAAAATATAAAGATATAGCCGCTATTATTATTGAACCTATTGGGGGTAATATGGGAGTGGTTTTACCTCAAAACAGTTTTCTAAAAGACTTACACAAACTCGCCAAAGAAAATGGTATTCTACTTATTTGTGATGAGGTGATGACAGGCTTTCGTTCTAAATTTGGTGGGGCTCAAGAATTATTGGGTGTTACCGCCGACATTACCTGTTTGGGTAAAGTTGTAGGAGGTGGCTTTCCGGTTGGGGCTTATGGCGCACGCAATGAAATTATGGAAATGATTTCACCACTCGGGCCCATGTATCAAG
>CAZGZH010000246.1:0-3545 GCA_964529645.1 uncultured Flavobacteriaceae bacterium | reverse complement strand
TTTTTATTAAAAATGATGCTAATAGGTACACAATGTCTTTTAGAATGGTCAATAACCTTATGGTTATTCCGGTTTATGTGAATGGTAAAAAATTGTCTTTTTTATTAGATACAGGTGTGTCTAGTACAGTAATATTAAATGTTAAAGTAAAAGATTCATTAAAACTTAAAAATGTAAAAAAGATTCGCATTCAGGGTTTGGGTGAAGGAGACTATGTAGATGCCTTAAAATCGACAAATAATTATTTACAAGTTGGTAATGCCATAATAAATAGAAATCACAAAATATATCTCATTTTAGAGAAAGGGTTTAATTTGTCTAACAGAATGGGTGTTCAAATAGATGGTATAATTGGGGGTGATTTATTTAGAGATTTTGTCGTTAAAATTAATTATTCTTCTAAAATAATTAAGTTTTATAAACCAGATAAATACGTGTATAAAAAATGTCGGAAATGTGAAATATTCCCCCTAAATTTCATATACAATAAGCCTTATATTGTTGCTCAAACAATTATGAATGACTCTGTAAAAATTAACACTAACCTATTGATTGATAGTGGTGGGAGTGATGCTTTGTGGTTGTTTGAAAATGGTGATATAGCCATTCCAAAAAAGAATTTTACAGACTATTTAGGGCAAGGTTTAAATGGTAATATTTACGGAAAAAGAAGTCGGGTTGCCAGTTTAAATTTGGGTAATTTTAAACTAAAAGATGTTACAGTATCTTTTCCAGATACTACCTCATTATCTTTATCAATGCGTCATAAAAAAAGACATGGGAGCTTAGGTGCCTTAACTTTAAAACGATTTCATATTATTATTGATTATAAAAATAGCAAAATCACTTTAAAAAAGAATAGTAGATTTTTTAGAGAACCCTTTAATTATAATATGAGTGGTATTGAGGTGGCTTATAATGGACAAATGATAGTTCAAGAGAAGAAAATTCACAATTTTAAAACGGCAACTAGTTTTGGTGCTAAAACAGAAAGAGGGACTAATACTATTGAGTTGGTGTATGATTATGTGTTTAAATTAAAACCATCTATAGAAATTACAGATATAAGAAAAGATTCTCCTGCAGATTTTGCTGGGCTCTTGGTTGGAGATGTTATTCTAGAAATAAATAGGCAACCTGTTTACCTGCTTAAACTACAAGAATTGACACATAAATTTTATGAAGAGGATGGTAAAGTAGTAAAGCTCCTTATAGACAGAAATGGTGCGCGACTTGTCTATACTTTTAAACTCAAAAAAATTCTTTAGTCTGTTTTTTTAACCACAAGTCCTTTAATATGTACTTCTACAACAGTTGGTTTGGCATTTGAAGTTATGCGGATATTTTTTTGAAAAGGACCCATTCTATTGGTATCGTAATGGACTTTTAAAGAGCCTTTTTCACCCGGCATAATAGGTTCTTTTGGTTTTTCGGGAATGGTGCAGCCACAACTTGAAGTTACCTGACTTACTATTATTGGCGCATTGCCAATGTTTGTAAATACAAAAGTTCTGTAGCCATCGCTTCCTTGTTTTATAGTACCATAATCTATTGTTGTTTTTTCGAATTTAAAAATGGGTGTTGTTTGGGCGTTTAGTTTAACAAATCCAACAAGTGTTAAAAGCAATAATATAAGTTTCATATTTTTCATAGGGTAAAAGTAGTATTATTCATTTAATATTCAAAATACAAATAAAGTGTTATAGTTTTTATCTTAGCAACTATATAATTACATTTGCACGTATTTTTAAGTCGAGAAAATTTATGTCATTGCCAACACATTATAGCCCAGAAAACGTAGAAGATAAATGGTATGCCTATTGGATGGAACACAATTATTTCCATTCAGAACCCGATGATAGAGAACCTTATACCATCGTCATTCCGCCTCCAAATGTTACGGGTGTGTTACATATGGGTCATATGTTAAATAATACCATTCAAGATGTGCTTATTCGCCGTGCGCGGATGAAAGGTTTTAATGCTTGTTGGGTGCCCGGTACAGACCATGCGTCTATTGCTACCGAGGCGAAAGTTGTAAATAAATTAAAAGAAGAGGGTATCGCTAAAGCGGATTTAACGCGTTCCGAATTTTTAAAGCACGCTTGGGATTGGACGCATAAACACGGCGGCATAATTCTAGAGCAACTCAAAAAACTAGGGGCTTCATGCGATTGGGAAAGGACTAAATTTACAATGGACGCCGATTTAAGCGCAACGGTTATTGATGTTTTTATAGATTTATATAAAAAAGGATTGATTTACCGCGGGTATCGCATGGTACATTGGGATCCACAGGCCAAAACCACTTTATCTGACGAAGAGGTCATTCACATAGAAAAAAATGGTAAACTTTATTATTTAAAATACCCAATAGAAGGAAGTGCTGATTATGTAACTATTGCAACTACACGTCCTGAAACTATTTTGGGCGATACTGCTATTTGTGTCAATCCTAATGACGAACGGTTTACGCATTTAATTGGTAAAAAAGCAGTTGTGCCTATTGCCAACCGTCCTATCCCAATTATTTCTGATGATTATGTTGATGTTGAATTCGGTACAGGTTGTTTAAAAATAACGCCAGCACACGACCCTAACGATAAAGAAATAGGGCAGCGTCATAACCTTGAAGTCATAGATATTTTTAATGACGATGCCACACTCAATAATTACGGATTACATTATGAAGGGCAAGACCGGTTTGTTGTCCGCAAAGGCATCGTAAAAGAATTAGAACAACTCGGTAATCTGGTAAAAGTAGAAGATTACAAAAATAAAGTCGGCACTTCTGAACGTACAGGTGCCATTATCGAACCTAAAATTTCGGCTCAATGGTTTTTGAATATGAAAGACTTGGCGCAACCCGCTTTAGAAGCTGTTATGACTGATGAGGTGCAGTTGGTGCCTACTAAATTTAAAAACACCTACCGTCATTGGATGGAAAATGTTCGCGATTGGAACATCTCGCGTCAATTGTGGTGGGGACATCAAATTCCGGCTTGGTTTTACGCCAACGGGGTAAACGATTTTGTGGTGGCTAAAACGGCCGTCGACGCTTTGCCATTGGCACAAGAAAAATCAGGAAACAAAAATTTAAAAATTGCTGACTTACGTCAAGAAGCCGATGTGTTAGATACGTGGTTTTCGTCTTGGTTGTGGCCTATTTCGGTTTTTGATGGCATACGACATCCCAATAATAAAGAAATAAATTATTACTATCCTACAAACGATTTGGTAACCGCCCCCGAAATTTTGTTCTTTTGGGTAGCTAGAATGATAATATCAGGTTACGAATATCGTGGTGAAAAGCCGTTTAAAAATGTGTATCTCACCGGTATTGTACGTGATAAGCTAGGGCGAAAAATGTCAAAATCTTTAGGTAATTCACCCGACCCTATAGCATTGATGAAAAAATACGGTGCCGACGGCGTGAGAGTAGGGATGCTCTTAACATCGCCAGCGGGGAACGATTTGCCTTTTGACATGGAATTATGTCAGCAAGGACGTAATTTCACCAATAAAATTTGGAATGCCTTTAGGTT
>CAZGZH010000245.1:0-3556 GCA_964529645.1 uncultured Flavobacteriaceae bacterium | reverse complement strand
GATAAAGAACTGGCCACTAAATGACCTGTATGGGCACTTACGTTACCGCTTTCGTGATCGGCGTGAATTATAAAATACATACGCGATACATCGTCGTAAGGTTTTTCTTTACCCATCATATAGGCAAAATTGGCTCCTAAATCTAAAGTAGGGTCTGGAAAACGATGCCCTTTTTCAGGATGGTAAAGCTTGTTGTAAATATAAGCGCCAATCAGTGGCATTTTGGCTAATAAATTAGTAGCATCTTCGTAAGTGTATTTCCAGTAATCCATTTTACTGATACCCTGTCTGTATTTAATACTAAAAAGCGACTCGCGTTGAAGGCTCATAATGGCAGCCGATAAAATAGCCATAGGACTACTTTCGCTAGGAAAAGCGTCAATTACATCCCAAACATATTTAGGAATCGCACGTCGGTTATTAAAATCTACCATCAATGCTTCTACCTCTTCTTGAGTGGGTATATCGCCAGTTAATAAGAGAAAATACAAACCTTCTACATATGGCATTTCTGCTCCTTCTGGTTTTGGCAATTTTTCTAAAACTTCTGGTAATGTATAACCACGGTAACGAATACCTTCAAAAGGGTCTAAATAGGATATATCTGTAACAAGACTTTTTATGCCTCTCATACCTCCTATTACTTGAGATACTTTTACTTTATCTATTTCTTTGTCGCCAAATTCTTTTAGTAATTTGGTAACGCGTGGTCGGTGTGCTTTTATTTTATCGTAAAGTTTGCTTTTTAAGGTATTCATAATACTGTGTTTTAAATTATTATTTCCAATCAGCTCAAAGTTAAGTTCTTACTAGAATTTTTATTATGACAAATATCAGTCTTTATGAGTTCTTAAAGTAACATACGTTACATTGCTATTTTTTTGCTAAATTTTATAAAAAAGGAAAGTCAAATTCTAAAAAGAATTTGACTTTAATCTATTGATAATTAAATGTTTATTTAAATTTAAACGCTTTTAATTGTGGAAAGTAAGCTGTGTCTGCTAACTCTTCTTCTATGCGTAAAAGCTGATTGTACTTTGCAATGCGGTCTGTTCTAGAAGCAGATCCCGTTTTAATTTGACCCGCATTTAATGCCACTGCTAAATCGGCAATAGTTGTATCTTCGGTTTCGCCAGAACGGTGCGAAATCACACAGGTATAGCCTGCATTATGGGCCATATTTATAGCGGCAATAGTTTCAGTCAAAGTGCCAATCTGATTTAATTTTATCAAAATAGAATTGGCCGATTTTTCTTCAATACCACGTGCTAAACGTTCAACATTTGTTACAAACAAATCGTCTCCTACAATTTGTATCTTACTTCCTAGTACTTTGTTCTGAAGTTTCCATCCTGCCCAATCATCTTCTGCCATACCATCTTCAATAGAAATGATAGGGTATTTTTCTATCAATTCTTTAAGATAAGCTACTTGTTCTTCTGAGCTTCGTACAGCGCCACTGTCTCCTTCAAATTTTCTGTAATCATATTTACCATCTACATAAAATTCTGAAGATGCTGGATCTAATGCTATCATAACTTCTTCTCCAGCTTTATAACCGGCATTATTAATAGCTTTAATTATTGTTTCTAAGGCGTCTTCAATACCATCAAAATTGGGTGCGAATCCACCTTCATCGCCTACAGCAGTACTTAAACCACGTTCTTTTAAAACCTTTTTAAGATTGTGAAATATTTCAGTTCCCATTTTAATAGCTTGGGTAAAGTTTTTAGCTAAAACGGGCATTACCATAAATTCTTGAAATGCAATTGGCGCATCAGAATGCGAACCGCCATTTACAATATTCATCATAGGCACTGGCAAGGTATTAGCACTCACACCGCCAATGTATCTATACAATGGTTGATTGAGTTCATTAGCAGCTGCTTTTGCTACGGCTAAAGAAACCCCTAAGATAGCATTGGCGCCAAATTTGGCTTTATTGGGTGTGCCATCTAAATCTATTAAAGCTTGGTCTATTTCGTTTTGTTCAAAAACTGAGTAACCTAATAATTCTGGCGCAATTAAATCGTTTACATTAGCAACGGCTTTTAAAACGCCTTTACCCATATAATCTGATCCGCCATCTCTTAATTCTACGGCTTCGTGTTCGCCAGTAGAAGCACCAGACGGTACCGCTGCGCGTCCTAAAACACCATTTTCTGTTATTACATCTACCTCTACAGTAGGATTCCCTCTTGAGTCAAATATTTGACGTGCATAAACTGCTACAATTGTGCTCATTTTTAATTATTTAAGGTTATTTATTTTGATAATGCAAGTTACAAATTATACCTTGTTTTTGGTATTTTATATTTAAAATTATACGATATCGTTTTCGCTTATTTTTATTTATGTTTTGTTTTTTATCATTTCAATAAAATCATCAAATAAATATTCAGCATCATGGGGGCCTGGACTGGCTTCTGGATGGTATTGTACAGAAAAACATTTTTTGTTTTTTACACGTATGCCAGAAACGGTATCGTCATTTAAATGCACATGAGTAATTTCAATATTTTCATTTTTTAAAACCGATTCTTTATCGACTACAAAACCATGATTTTGTGAAGTGATTTCGCCTTTTCCTGTCAATAAATTCTTAACTGGGTGATTGATACCGCGATGCCCATTGTGCATTTTATAAGTTTTAATACCATTTGCTAATGCTATAACTTGATGCCCTAAACAAATACCAAAAAGTGGTAAGTTTTTATCTAAAATAATTTTTGCCAATTTTTGAGCCGCTTCTAAAGGTTCTGGATCGCCTGGACCATTTGATAAGAAATAACCATCGGGGTTAAAATCTTGCATATCACTAAAAGTAGCATCAAAAGGAAAAACTTTAATGTAACAATCTCTATTGGCTAAATTTTTTAAAATATTTTGTTTTATACCCAAATCTAAAGCGGCAATTTTATAAGTTGCTTTATCGTTTCCAAAAAAATACGGCTCTTTAGTAGACACTTTTGAGGCCAAATCTAAACCGACCATATTTGGTGCGTTTTTGAGTTTTTCTTGTAAAACTTTTACGTCCTCTAATTCTGTAGATATTATGGCATTCATAGCGCCTTTATCGCGAATATGGCGTACGAGCGCTCGTGTATCTACATCAGAAACAGCAACAAGTTTATACTTTTCTAGCCAATTAAAAAGAGGTGCTGTAGCTTTTTCTCTTGAATAATTCTGACTAAAATTACGACAAATTAAACCCGCTATTTTAATACTGTCTGATTCTACTTCTTCTTCAAAAACGCCATAATTACCAATATGCGCATTGGTTGTTACCATTAATTGTCCAAAATAAGAAGGGTCTGTAAAGATTTCTTGATACCCAGTTGTACCTGTA
This sequence comes from uncultured Flavobacteriaceae bacterium, assembly GCA_964529645.1. Lineage (GTDB taxonomy): Bacteria > Bacteroidota > Bacteroidia > Flavobacteriales > Flavobacteriaceae > CG1-02-35-72. The sequence continues at coordinate 207 of CAZGZH010000245.1, read as the reverse complement.
TTAAAACAAATTTCGCCTACAGCAGTACCATTTACGCCAATGGATTTGCCTTTAAAAATGCTACCATCTTCTAAGAGAATTATGGCTTTTTTGTACGTTTTGTAATTCAATTTTAAAGTTTTAGAAGTTTTACAAATTTATAACGAATTATGTTCAAAAAAAAAGACAAACTAAATAGTTTGTCTTTTTTTATAACTTAATGAAATA
>CAZGZH010000244.1:0-3560 GCA_964529645.1 uncultured Flavobacteriaceae bacterium | reverse complement strand
GTAGTGATTTCAGTAGGATTCAATTTACACCAGACTTGATGCCGAGTGATATTTTAGGAACTTCTGTTTTAAACATGAAGACATCTGAATTTGAATTTAAAAAGGGCCCTATTTTTTCTAACCTCATTTTAATTGATGAAGTCAACAGAGCGCCAGCTAAAACACAGGCAGCGCTATTTGAAGTTATGGAAGAACGTCAGGTTACTATTGATGGAAATACCTACCAAATGGCACCACCATTTATGACATTGGCCACACAAAACCCCATTGAGCAAGAAGGGACTTATGCCTTACCCGAAGCCCAATTAGACCGTTTTTTGTTTAAAATAAATGTACTATATCCTTCAAAAGAAGAGGAGGAAGCTATTTTAAAAAGCCAAAATACAAGAAAGAGTGTCAAGCCAGAAACAATTGTAAAAACAGTTTTATCTGAGTCGGATTTGTTAAAGCACCGTCATCAAATTTTCGATATTTTAATAGACGAGAAACTCATGAGCTACATAGCCAATTTGGTTACTAGCACGCGTTCTCATCCACAGCTATTTTTAGGAGGCTCTCCTCGCGCCAGTATTGCTATTTTGCAAACAAGTAAAGCCTGTGCTGCAATTAACGGAAGAGATTTTGTAACACCCGAAGACATACAGAAAGTTATTTTTCCTGTTTTGAGACATCGCATAATATTGACACCCGAAAATGAAATGGAAGGTCTTACAACAGATCACGTTATTAAAACAATTATAGAATCTATAGAAGTTCCAAGGTAAAAAATAGTATGATTATAGTTAGGCTTATCAAAAATATTTACTTTAACAAGCGTTTATACAAATTGTTAGCGTTTCTTGCTATTGGTTTTTTGATATCTTATTGGTTCCCCAAATTGTATTTTGTTTTTTGGTATCTAATGGTGTTTTTGATACTCATTTTACTTTTTGATTTTATACTTCTTTTCCGATTTAAAAATTCCTTTAGCGCCGCGAGGAAACTGCCAAAAAAGCTTTCAAATTCTGATGATAATGTCATTGAAATCGGCCTTAAAAACAACTATCCTTTTAAAGTATTTATAGAACTAATTGACGAGTTGCCTTTCCAATTTCAAAAGCGTAATTTTTATTTAAACCCATCTATAAACTCAGGAGCTACTACTTATCTAGACTACAGTGTACGTCCTGTTGAACGCGGTTTATACACTTTTGGTAGTTTAAATTGTTATATCTCTTCTAAACTAAAATTGGTAAAAAGACGCATGGTTTTTAATGAGGAAGACAGTGTTCCTGTCTATCCCTCTTTTATACAAATGCGCAATTACGAATTCTTGGCTTTTAACAAACGTCTATCGCAATTTGGCCTCAAAAAAGTAAGACGTATAGGTCATTCTATGGAATTTGAACAAATTAAGAACTATGTTTCTGGTGATGATTTTAGAACTATTAACTGGAAAGCCACAGCTAAACGCGCGCAACTAATGGCCAATCAGTATCAAGACGAAAAGTCACAACCCATTTATACGCTTATAGATACGAGTAGAACTATGAAAATGCCTTTTGAAGGACTGAAGTTGCTAGATTACGCTATAAATTCAGCCTTGTCTTTTAGCAATATAGCCTTACTCAAAAAAGATAAAGCAGGGCTAATTACATTTTCAAAAAAAATAGAAACAAGTGTAAAGGCCAGTGCTAAAAAGAGTCAGTTACAACTTATAAACGAATCGCTTTATGCCCTAAATACCGAATTCTTAGATGCAGATTATGGCTTATTATACAGTTTTTTAAAACGCAATGTCACCCAAAGAAGCCTTTTGATTTTGTACACTAATTTTGAACATATTTCTGCTTTAAAAAGACAACTACGCTATTTGCAGTCTATAGCAAAACAACATTTATTAGTTGTTGTCTTTTTTGAAAATACAGAACTCGACGCTTTATTAAAAAGCAATCCTGAAGATTTACAAGGTATATACCATCAAACAATAGCACAAAAATTTGTTTTAGAAAAACAGCAAATATTAAGAGAATTAAAGCTGAGGGGTATTTATGGTATTCTTACAAAACCAAAAAACCTTACGGTTAATGTTATTAATAAATATCTAGAATTTAAGTCAAAAGGACTTATATAGGAATTTTATAACTTAGAATAAGTCGTGTGTCTTAAAACGAAGTAATGCCACACAATGCTTTTAATTTTAAAATAACACGTGGTTTTACCAATACTCATTTTACGCTTTTTTAGCATAGATTTAAGGTTGGCATAAAAACTAAAATGCGCTTTAATAATGGCCCAAGTATGAATAGGGCGTAGCTCTAATATAAATTTTGCGCCAGCTATACCATCTAATATAAGTCTAGAAAGGATTACAAAAAACAAAAAACGCTTGGGAACATTTTTAGCAATTGAATACAAACTATTTCTAAAATTCAAAAATGTTTTAGTAGGACTGGCTTCTTTAAGCGTAGCGGCACCAACGTGATAAACTACAGATGTACCAACATACTTAACAGTATAACCCAAATTGTGCATACGCCAACATAAATCTATTTCTTCTTGATGGGCAAAATAATCTTCGTCAAAGCCCCCTAATTGGTGATATAAAACGCTTCTTATGCATAAGCATGCGCCAGAAGCCCAAAAAATGGGGTAGGTGTCATCGTATTGATGTTGGTCTTTTTCTAAGTGCATAAAAATGCGTCCTTTGCAATACGGATACCCTAAAAAATCTATAAAACCCCCTGCCGCTCCTGCATATTCAAAATGTGTGCGTTTTTTATAATCTAAAAATTTGGGTTGTACAATAGCTGTATTTGGGTTGTTATTAAACTCTTTTAGAATGGGTTGTAGCCAGTTTTTAGTCACTTCAACATCAGAATTTAGTAAGACGTAAATATCTGATTTTATATTTTTTAAGGCGGTATTATAGCCTTTAGCATAGCCACCATTAGTACTGTTCTGTACAATGTTAACTGTATCTTTATAATGTTCTCTCAAAAAAGATATAGAAGTATCTGATGAAGCATTATCGGCCACATAAATAGTAGCTTCTGGACTATAGCTTACAATACTAGGCAAGAACTCTTCGAGCAGATGCTTACCATTCCAATTTAAAATAACTACAGCTATGGTCATTGTAAAATTCTAACTTTTAAAGAAATGCAAACTTAATATTAATTAAGGCAATATTATATTAAATTGTTCTTAATATTTAGGAATTTCTTTTAAAAAGATAAAGGATTTATTTTTAGTGTCTAACACCGCAAAATAGTGCGATAAACCATTGCTCAGCATCAGGTATTTTGCGGCTAATTTAAGATTGTAACGTGCAATTTGGTCGAAGGTTTTTTGTGTAATTTTAACAGAGGGGGCTTTACATTCCACTATAATGTGTGGTGTTCCTATTTTAGAAAAAATGACAATATCTGTCCGCTTTTTAAGATTGTTTATCACGAGTTGCTTTTCTACATTTATAAGCGATTTGGGGTAGCCTTTTTCGTCAATCAAATAATGAACAATATGTTGACGTACCCATTCTTCGGGGGTTAGCGTCACATATTTTTTACGGATAACATCAA
>CAZGZH010000243.1:0-3578 GCA_964529645.1 uncultured Flavobacteriaceae bacterium | reverse complement strand
GTAATTATTGCTTCTGATGCGGCTGGTATTAACTGGACAACTGGTATGAACGGTAGGATTATCTTACTTTTAATAAGCCTTACAATTTGTATACTTTACATTTTAAGGTATGCTAAACGCGTTAAAAACGACCCAACAAAATCACTTATTTACAATCAGCTAGACGAGATTCATAAACTATTTCCAATAACGACCAAACCCCTTAAATTAACTGGAAAACTACGACTTATCTTATTTGTGTTTATATGTTGTTTTGTCATAATGGTTTTCGGTGTTACCAAATTAGATTGGTGGTTTATAGAGATGACATCAGTCTTTTTTGCGGGGGCTATTATAATTGGTTTTATTGCCAAAATTAAAGAAGGTGTTTTTGTAAATACCTTTATAAAAGGCGCCACAAGTTTATTAGGCGTGGCTTTTATTATTGGTATTGCAAGAGGTGTTACCATTTTAATGGAAGATGGGCTTATTAGCGATACTTTACTGTACTATTCTAGCCACCTAACAAACGGCATGAATAAAGGGGTATTTATAAATGCTATTTTTTTAATATACAATGGGTTATCATTTTTCATTTCCTCTTCTTCTGGAATGGCCGTTTTAACAATGCCTATAATGGCACCTCTAGCCGATGGAGTAGGTTTAGGTAGAGAAGTTATAGTAAACGCTTATCAGTACGGTATGGGTTTATTTGCCTTTATAAACCCCACAGGTTTAATTTTAGCAACTCTTGCTATTGCCAAAATAGGATTTGATAAATGGCTTAAATTTGTGATGCCTTTAGTCCTTATTTTACTTGTTGTTACAATGGTTTATTTAACAATATCTGTTTATATCTAGTTAAAAAAGGTAGCATTTTGCATCAAAAAACCAAGCCAATAAAAGCTAACATTTTCTTATCTTTGCATTTCTTAAAACAACACCTTGATTTATGTTTAATAATTTAAGCGAAAAACTAGATAAAGCCCTTCACGTCCTTAAAGGACACGGCCAAATTACAGAAATAAACGTAGCCGAAACTTTAAAGGAAGTCCGACGTGCCTTACTAGACGCCGATGTCAATTTTAAAATAGCCAAATCTTTTACCAATACCGTTAAAGAAAAAGCCCTTGGACAAAATGTTTTAACAACATTAAACCCAAGCCAATTAATGGTTAAAATCGTCAAAGACGAATTGGTTGCTTTAATGGGTGGCGAAAGTGTAGGCCTAAATTTATCTGGGAATCCAACCGTCATTTTAATGTCTGGTTTACAAGGATCTGGTAAAACAACTTTTTCTGGAAAACTAGCCAATTACTTAAAAACCAAAAAGACAAAACAAGTATTGTTAGCCGCTTGCGATGTGTATCGTCCTGCAGCAATTGACCAATTACAAGTTGTTGGCGCACAAATTAATGTAGAGGTTTACACCGAAATTGAAAATAAGAATCCTGTAGAAATTGCCAAAAATGCTGTTAAACACGCTAAAGCGAATGGCAAAAATGTTGTGATTATAGATACCGCAGGGCGTTTGGCTGTTGATGAACAAATGATGACCGAAATTGCCAATATCCATAAAGCTATTTTGCCACAAGAAACCCTTTTTGTTGTCGATGCTATGACAGGTCAAGATGCTGTCAATACGGCTAAAGCCTTTAATGATATCTTGAATTTTGATGGCGTTATTTTAACAAAGCTAGATGGTGATACACGTGGTGGAGCTGCACTGACTATAAAAACTGTTGTTAATAAACCCATAAAATTTATTGGAACTGGCGAAAAGATGGAAGCCCTTGATGTTTTCTATCCAGAGCGTATGGCCGACCGCATTTTGGGCATGGGCGATGTGGTGTCTTTAGTAGAGCGCGCACAAGAACAATATGATGAAGTTGAAGCCCGTAAAATCCAAAAGAAAATAGCTAAAAATCAGTTTGGCTTTGACGATTTCCTCAAACAAATCAATCAGATTAAAAAAATGGGGAATATGAAAGATTTGGTAGGTATGATTCCCGGTGCTGGAAAAATGATGAAAGATGTAGATATAGACGATGATGCTTTTAAAGGTATTGAAGCCATAATCCATTCTATGACACCTTTAGAACGTCGCGAACCAATAAAAATAGATGCCAGTCGTAAAAAACGTATTGCAAAAGGATCTGGCACAAGTGTTCAAGAAGTGAATCAGTTGATGAAACAATTCAACCAAATGAGCAAAATGATGAAGATGATGCAAGGCGGGGGCGCTAAAAATATGATGAATATGATGAAAGGCATGGGTCGGTAATTAGGTGGCAGAAAACAGTTTTCAAAATAAAATATAATGTCACCTCGAGCGCAGTCGAGAGGTCTTCATAACAATGTAAAATAAGGTCTCGACTGCGCTCGACCAGACAAACTAAAATTATGACAATACTAGACGGTAAAAAAACAGCGGCAGATTTAAAAGACGAAATAGCCATAGCTGTAAAGCAATTAAAATCAGAAGGCAAAAAAACACCTCATTTAGCTGCTATTTTAGTGGGGACTGATGGCGCTAGCATGACTTATGTCAACAGCAAAGTAAAAGCTTGCGAACGTGTTGGTTTTAATTCCACTTTAATAGACTTACCCGAAGAAACAACAGAGGAGCAATTACTTCACGAAATTGATATCCTTAATAAGGATGCCGATATTGATGGTTTTATTGTACAACTCCCTTTACCAAAACACATCGATGAACAAAAAGTTTTGATGGCAGTTAATCCCGATAAAGATGTGGACGGGTTTCATCCGGTTAACGTTGGTAAAATGGCTTTAGATTTACCCACTTTTTTACCCGCTACACCTTTTGGTATTATGGAACTTTTAGAACGCTACAATGTCCCTACATCGGGTAAACACGTTGTGGTTATTGGGCGCAGTCATATTGTAGGCCGCCCCATGAGTATTTTGATGAGTCAGAAACGCACGGCCGGCAACGCAACGGTGACTATCGTTCACAGCCGTACTAAAAACATTAAAGAATTTACGCTTGACGCGGATATAATTGTAGCCGCTTTGGGTAAACCCGAATTTTTAACGGGTGCTATGGTCAAAGACGGTGTTACCATAATTGACGTGGGGATTACCCGAGTTAAAGACAATACTAAAAAAAGAGGTTATCGTTTAGCGGGTGATGTTGATTTTGAAAGTGTCAGTAAAAAAGCAGCTTTTATAACGCCTGTTCCTGGGGGTGTTGGTCCCATGACAATTGCGATGTTGTTGAAAAATACGCTTTTGGCGTGTGAGCGAAGGGGAAAGTAATTTTTTAGTCTTTGCGAGGTACGCCTTTGGTGTACCGTGGCAATCTTATGATGATTGTACCTCCATTTCTTGAGATAACCACATCCCGATAAATCGGGATACGTTAAGACGTTTACCTATATTTTAGCATCCTCCCTATGCACCAAATCAGGTGAAAAAGCAGGGGTACAAACCGACACATATTCAACAGTTTCATCAAAAGGATTTGAGTATTGAACGCGTGTGCCTTTTTTTATTTTAATAGATTCACCTGTGTTTAAAACAATGGTTTCACCATCAATTATAAACTGTTTTCTGCCTTTAAAAATCAGGGTATA
>CAZGZH010000242.1:1175-3589 GCA_964529645.1 uncultured Flavobacteriaceae bacterium | reverse complement strand
GACATTGCCAACAGAAATAAATACAAAATAATTTTAGCCGTCAGACCCAAATAAGAAATGTCTTTTTTAGATACCACATATAAAAGGAAATCAGCAGTCATCACCAGTCTTATTTTGATGCTGTTTATTTTAGGACTTTTTGTTTTCGGACTGACTTATTTCGATCCACCCAAAGAGTACGGTATGGCGGTAAATTTTGGCACATCAGATGTAGGACGTGGTAAGGTTACTACAAAAGATATTCCCAAAACAACACCCAACAAACCTAAAGTTGTTAAAAAAATCGTTAAATCGCGAGTTAAAGCCACCAAAACACCTATTAAAGAAAAGGTTTTAACACAAGACAAAGTCGATGCGCCTGTTATTGCTAAAAAAGTTGTTAAAAAGTCTAAAAAGGCAATTCCTAAAAAGAAAAAAGTAATCAAAAAGAAAACACCTCCTAAACCAAAGCCAGATAAAGCGACTACCGATATTCTGTCAAAACTGATTAATGGTTCTAAAAATATAGCTAAAGCCAAAAAAGGCGAAGGCACCGATACCAAACCCGGTAATAAAGGTAAAAAAGACGGCGATTTAAACACAAAAACCTATTACGGAAAAGGCGGTAAAGGCGGCGGAGGAAACTACAGTTTAGGGAATAGACGTCCTTTAGATACCCCAAAACCACTCTACGATTGCGACGAAGAAGGACGTGTAGTGGTAAGTATAGAAGTCAATCAAAACGGTACGGTAATCAACGCTAAAGCAGGTGTAAAAGGCTCTACAACCTCTGCCCCTTGTTTGTTAGAACGCGCTAAAGAAGCCGCTTTAAAAACCACTTGGCAAGCCGATGCCACGGCTCCTAGCAAACAAATTGGAAGCATTATTTACAACTTCTCATTATCAAATTAAGTGACTTATCAAGCAACTTTAAGCTGGCTCTTTTCTAAATTACCCATGTACCAAAGACAAGGTGCCATGGCTTTTAAAAAAGATTTAAACAACACTTTGGCACTTGTCAAACATTTGGGCAATCCGCAAAAGAAGTTTAAAAGCGTCCATGTGGCGGGTACCAATGGCAAGGGCTCCACAAGCCATATGCTGGCTTCGGTTTTACAAGAAGCAGGTTATAAAGTGGGTTTATATACGTCGCCTCATTTAAAAGATTTTAGAGAACGTATTAAAATTAATGGAAAAGAGGTTTCAGAAAAATATGTCATTGATTTTGTGGCACAAAATAAAGCCTTTTTAGAAGCACAAAGTTTGTCGTTTTTCGAAATGACAGTCGGTATGGCTTTTCACTATTTTGCCTTGCAAAAAGTAAATATTGCCATAGTAGAGGTCGGTTTGGGCGGGCGACTCGATTCTACAAATATCATCACACCAATAGTCTCGGTTATAACCAATATTTCTTTAGACCATACGCAGATGTTGGGGGAAACTTTACCGGAGATTGCTTTTGAAAAAGCAGGGATTATCAAGCCCACTATTCCCGTCGTAATAGGCCAAAAGCAAGAAGAAGTCATAAAGGTTTTTAAAGATAAGGCCGCTTCAGTAAAAAGTGAGTTGTTTTTGGCATCAGAAACAATTTTTGACACTTATAAAACCGATTTAAAAGGGTTTTATCAAGATGAAAATTTGAAAACCGCAGTGGCATCATTAAAAATTATAGCTAAAAAGGGCTTTCCTTTATCAGATAGTGCGCTAAAAAAAGGGCTGCTAAATGTGGTAAAAAACACAGGTTTTAAAGGCCGTTGGCAAGTTTTAAATAAAAATCCAAAGGTTATTTGTGATACAGCACATAACCCTGCCGGATTAGCATATGTATTCAGTCAGTTGGTTAAAGAAAATTATAAAAACTTACACCTCGTTTTAGGCGTGGTAAACGATAAAAATTTAGAAGCTATCCTTCCTTTATTTCCAAAAGAAGCTCGCTATTATTTTTGCCGTCCAGATATTCCAAGAGGCTTAGAGGCTCAAGAACTTCAGAAAAAAGCAGTAAAATTCAACTTAAAAGGGGCTGTTTTTGCAAGTGTTTCTCAAGCTTATAAAGAGGCCTTAAAAAAGGCAGATAAAGCCGATTTAATATTTGTTGGCGGCAGTACTTTTGTTGTAGCCGAAGTGGTTTAATATTTTCATAAAAAAAGCTTTGTCAGAATTAAAAACTCAATTATATTTGCAACCGCTTAGGGCAATTACCTGCCTGCCGCAGGCAGGGCTCAGCTGGTTCAGAGCATCCCGATTAATCGGGAGAGTGGGCGGTTCGAGGTTAAGGAAGCAAAGTAAATCAGGTTAACTATTCCTGACAAAAAAATAGGGCAATTAGCTCAGCTGGTTCAGAGCACCTCGTTTACACCGAGGGGGTCGGGGGTTCGAACCCCTCATTGCCCACTTAAATTAACCCTCTTGATTTATCGAGAGGGTTTTTTGTTTTA
>CAZGZH010000242.1:0-1075 GCA_964529645.1 uncultured Flavobacteriaceae bacterium | reverse complement strand
CAGCAAGATTTTAGACAAATACTATATTGGGTACACATCAGATATGACTGCGCGTTTGCTAAGGCATAATCAAAAAAGTGAATAATTAACAAACTTTTCTTGGGTTTAAATAACAAAAAATAACTTAAATTTGCTCCCTTTAAAAGGGTCCTTAACTCAGTTGGTTTAGAGTGTTACCTTGACAGGGTAGAAGTCGCTGGTTCGAATCCAGTAGGACCCACATCAAGCACAATCCCAATGCGAAAAGCATTGGGCTTTTTGTTTTTAGGCATGAAAAGCTTGCTTTGCAATGCCTAAAAACAAAAAGACTATAAAAAGCATAGCTTTTTATGGGATTGTATTTGCAGAAGTTAGTTCAATCTGGATCACCGCAGGTAATCCAGTGGTGTGTAGTTATTGAGGGATTGATATAAGTGCAATTCAGAGCGTAGCTTTTTATGGGATTGTATTTGCAAGGGTTAGTCTTATCGGATCAACGTAGTTAATTCGTCCCTTTTTCTTTTAATATTTTTTGTACATTTCCCCTTTTAAAATTTAAGAATGGTATCACTCAGCACTTTCGATTATTCCATAATTTTCGGCTTTTTTTCAATCACATTATTTATAGGTATTTACGTTTCAAAAAAATCGGGTAAAAATGCCACCGAATATTTTTTATCAGGTCGCACCATGCCTTGGTGGTTGTTAGGTGTTTCTATGGTAGCCACAACTTTTTCTACAGATACCCCCAATTTAGTAACTGATATTGTTAGGACTAATGGCGTTTCTGGCAATTGGTCTTGGTGGGCATTTTTAATAACGGGGTTATTAACTGTTTTTGTCTATGCCAAATTGTGGCGCAAATCTAATGTTAAAACCGATTTAGAATTTTACGAATTGCGCTATGGCGGGAAACCTGCCGAATTCTTAAGAAAATTTCGCGCCATTTATTTAGGGGTTATTTTTAATGTCATTACTATGGCCGCTGTTACTTTAGCCGCTATAAAAATTGGCGGTATTATGTTAGAGTTATGTCATTGGTGTACGGTTTTTAGTGCCGGTCTTATATCCGTCATATTTAGTTCTGTTTGATGTG
>CAZGZH010000241.1:0-3593 GCA_964529645.1 uncultured Flavobacteriaceae bacterium | reverse complement strand
CTGTGGGTGAGCCCATTAACGAAGAAGCTTGGCACTGGTATAATGACAATGTAGGGAAAAAGAAAAGTCCTATTGTAGATACGTGGTGGCAAACCGAAACGGGGGGTATTATGATTACACCCATACCTTTTGCAACACCTACAAAACCCACTTACGCTACCCTGCCTTTCCCTGGAATTCAGCCGGCTTTAATGGATGAAAACGGGCAAGAAATTAAAGGCAATCAGGTGGATGGCCGCTTGTGTATAAAATTCCCTTGGCCGGCTATGGCACGTACCATTTGGGGCAATCATGAACGCTACCGCGACACCTATTTTACGGCTTTCTTAAACAAATATTTTACGGGCGATGGTGCTTTACGCGATGAAGTGGGTTACTACCGTATTACAGGACGTGTAGATGACGTGATTATAGTGTCGGGTCATAATTTAGGTACAGCGCCCATAGAAGATGCTATAAACGAGCACCCAGCCGTAGCAGAAAGTGCTATTGTAGGTTTCCCACACGATATTAAAGGGAATGCCTTGTACGGTTATGTTATTTTAAAAGAAACAGGTGAAGGCCGTTTACACGACAATCTGCGCAAAGAAATTAACCAGATTATTACAGAACATATTGGTCCTATTGCCAAGTTAGATAAAATTCAATTCACCAAAGGCCTGCCAAAAACCAGAAGTGGTAAAATTATGCGCCGTATTTTGCGCAAAATAGCTTGCAAAGATGCCGAGAATTTAGGCGATACCTCTACCCTTCTCAACCCAGAAGTGGTACAAGATATTAAGGACAATGCTTTGTAGCATTTAGAATTCTGATTAAAATATTCGGGGCTTTACTTTAAGGGGAGTCCTGAATAATATTTTTATTCTTAGTTATTGAATTGTTACTCGATTATGTTTTTAAAGACGATTTTAGACACACAAAATGGGTTGTAATATCTTATGTTACACTTTTCTTTGCCGCTACAGGCGGTATGATAGGTATTGCTTCACAAGCTGGGAAATTTTGGATGCTTTTATCGGTATTGTTATTTTTAATTATGACCTCTCTTGCTTTTATACAGCATGCTAAAACAGGTTTATAAATAACCAAAATAAAACTTGATATGGAAAAGGAAAAATTGTACCAAAAACTCATTCCAAAGGATAGAAATCTTAAAAAGATAGCCTCAGAACCCCTTAAAAACACCAAAATTATTTCTTACTTACTTGAAGGCGTAGAAAACAAAAATGTGCGAGTAAGATATGGCTGTTTTAATACACTTGTATTAATTAGCGAAAAAAATCCTGAATTATTATATCCTCATTTTGATATATTTATCGATTATCTCAATTCAAACAATAATATTGTCAAACTCGGCGGTATAAAAATAATAGCGCATCTTTCTAAAGTTGACAGCGAGAATAAATTCGATAAAATTTTTCATAAATTCTATTCGTTTATAGATGATTATGAAATGGCAACGGCTGCTAATGTAAGTAAAGGATCTGTAGCAATTGCACGAGCAAAACCTTATTTGGTCGAAAAAATAACAAACCAACTTTTAAAAGTTTCGCAAACTACTTACAAGACCGAAGAATGTAAAAATATTTTAATAGGACACGTAATTATGTCATTCGACAAAATATTCAAACTACTAAAAAACAAAAGTTTGGTTATAGCATTTATAGAAAATAATACCAATAACCCTTGGAAAGCAACACAAAACAAAGCTGAAACATTTTTGAAAAAATACAGAAATACAACTACTTAGTACATTTTTATAGAGAGATTTCTTTGCCTTTTATGCAAGGACGTGCTATTGTAATCTTCCTCAAAAACAGGCTAGTTTATAATTTAAATTTTAATTATTTTTTGGCTCTACCTCCCACTCACGTCTAAACCTAAGCATTTCGGCATCTATTACTTTTTTAGATTGGCTAATAAGATAATCCACATCATCAGATAAAATGGGCTCTAAGTAACTTATTTTAACTTCTGTGCGCCATTTGCCAAAGCAACGGATAAAATGAGGTATAAAAGTATCATCGCCAATCCACGCGTCATCTAGTGTTTTAAAATCAATGGCAACTGGTAAAACAGGAATACCTAATTGTGCGGCTACTATAAAACCACCAGGTTTAAAAGCAATGGTTGTAGGTTCAATATGTGTCGTTCCTTCGGGTGCCAACAAAATAGAATACCCCTTTTTTAAAACAGCGTTCATCTTTTTCAAAGTATCTTTTCGGCTTTCTCGGCTGTCTCTCTGCACAAAAATAACACCCGTTGTTTTACAGACACTGCCAATTAATGGCCACGATTCGACTTCTTTTTTCCCTACAGGATAGGCCAAGATGTTTTTGAGAATAACAACAGGATCGTAATAACTGCGGTGGTTAAAAACTATTAAACCCGATTGGGTAAATTCTTTACCGTATTGGATAATTTTTGTCCCCAATAGCTCAATTATTATTCTGATAATAGAACGACGGTAGTAAATACCTCTGTACAGTTTTTTGTTTTTATCGCTGTAAAAAAGATTGGTAAACAAAATAAAAGCATAAATAATGCTCGCCTCCAATAAAAAAAGGACGAGTCTTATTAAGGCTAATACAGTTCTTAATACAATCATTTATTTAAAATAACTAAAACTTTTTTTAGGGTCAATTTCTAAAAGCGCATGATAAATAAGTTTAATTACATTTTCTACGTCGTCTTTATGAACCATTTCTACAGTAGTGTGCATATAGCGCAAAGCCAACGAAATTAAAGCCGAAGGCACGCCACCATTACTGTAGGCAAAAGCATCGGTATCTGTGCCTGTGGCACGTGATGACGCTAAGCGTTGAAACGGAATCTTGTGTTTTTCGGCCGTATCTAAAATCATTTCTCTGAGGTTGTTCTGAACAGCAGGCGCATAGGTTATAACAGGACCGTCGCCACATTTGGTTTCGCCTTCTTTCTTTTTTTCTATCATGGGTGTTGTGGTATCATGACACACATCAGTTATAATAGCCACGTCGGGATTTATGGTATGTGTAATCATTTCGGCGCCACGCAAACCAATTTCTTCTTGTACAGAATTGGTTATGTACAAACCAAAAGGTAAAGCCTTTTTGTTTTCTTTTAACAAACGGGCCACTTGTGCAATCATAAAACCGCCCATACGGTTGTCTAAAGCACGACATACAAAATTATTTTTATTGAGAATCATAAATTCATCTGGATACGTAATAACACAGCCCACATGAACGCCTAATTTTTCTACTTCTTCTTTCTTTTGACAGCCCACATCAATAAAAATATTGTCCAATTTTGGCGCTTCTTCTTTGTTGCCAATTCTGGTATGAATGGCTGGCCAACCAAAAACACCTTTAACAATACCTTTTTTTGTATGAATATTCACACGTTTAGCAGGCGCAATTTGATGATCGCTACCGCCATTACGGATTACATAAATCAAGCCTTCTGGGGTAATATAATTAACGTACCAACTAATTTCATCGGCATGACCTTCTATAACCACTTTAAATTTTGCATCGGGATTGATAACCCCAACAGCGGTACCATAACTATCTGTTATAAAAGTATCTACATAAGGTTTTAAATAATCCATC
>CAZGZH010000240.1:0-3607 GCA_964529645.1 uncultured Flavobacteriaceae bacterium | reverse complement strand
ACGAGCCAAATCACCTGTAGCTCCAAAAATTGTGAATATGGTTGGGCTAGTAACTTTTAATTCGTGCATGAAGATATAGTGTATCAATAATAGCTTTATTGTAGCAAAATTGCTATATATTATCTATAATATCATATACACAATGAGTATTCAAATATGCACTTGAATACTCTATAGCATAAATAAAAAATACCCGTTGCACAATTCACAACGGGATGATAATTCTTTTATCTTACTTCTGTTTTTTCTTTTTATTTTCTACTTGTTTACACCTGTTACTCTCATAAAAACCACTCCTTCAAAATAATGAATGTTTTATTAAAATTGCAAAAATAATCATACGCCTACCTAATCAAATTGTCAATTCAAACGTCCAATCTTAGCATATCTTAAAAATCAACCATACAAATTAACTTGACTTTTACTCTAAAATTGCGTATTATTGTGGTTGTAAGTATTCTCATAAATGTTTTTATCTTTTTTCTGTCTCCCTTTTTTATTTAAGGTTCAAAGACCAGTTACAATGATACATAATGAGATATAAGGTCGGCCTTACTTATAAATAAAAAAGAAGAAAATATTTATGGAAAATGCAAAACTTTATGTTGGCAATCTTGATTACGGTCTAACCGAACAAGAACTTGCTGATCATTTTGCTCAAGCTGGAACTGTATCTTCTACAAAAATCATCACCAACCCAGAAAATGGCAGATCAAAGGGTTTTGGTTTTGTAGAAATGAGTTCAGCAGACGAAGCAAAAGCTGCGATTGAAATGTTTGATGGACAAGAACTAAACGAACGTCCACTAACAGTAAATGAAGCTCGCCCACAAAAACCTAGAGAAAATCGTTTCTAATTTTTTTAAAAAATTAGAAAACAAAAACCCCCGCCTATATAGACGGGGGTTTTGGTATAAAAAATATTATTCTTGACTTGTTTCTGATTTATCAGCATCTGTAGAAGATGTATTATCTGTACTACTATCTTCTGAATCATTACTTGGTGCACAACAGTTATCATTGTGAGACTCAGACTTGTGATCATGATTAACATCACAAGTACTGATGCCCAATAACTTATACAAAGGACAAAAACTCATAGAAGCTGTGACAACTCCCAAAACCGTCAAAAGATAAAACCAAGGATTATAAGCAAAACCAAGAACCAAGCCAAGTACAGCTATAACCCAACGAATAGCTTTGTCTGTTTTTCCTACATTACATTTCATATGTTATATATTAATTATTAGTCATATCTCCACATATTTATAATACCACAAATTATGATTTTATAGATATAGATCTACAAACCTGGCTATTAAAGCATTTGCTTTTGGCGTATCTTGAGATGTGTCAATTATTTCTTGTAAATGACCATCATCGTCTAAGTATCTATCCTTATAACGAGTTATACGATTTATTAAAACCTGTTTACTAACCTCAGGATGAAATTGCGTAGCATAAAAAGGTTTGTTTAAAATTTTAAAAGCATGGTAAGGACATTTATCTGTATAAGCTAAATTGACAAAATTATCTGGTAAAACAACTGCCCGATCAGCATGACCTGACACTGCCCAAAATTTATCTGGTAAATTTTTAAATAACGCATCATCCCCAGCTTCTTGATTTAAGCAGATTTCATAAGTTCCCATCTCCATATTTTGCTTATCATTTACAACCTTTCCACCTAGAGCCACAACTACAGATTGAAAACCAAAGCAAGAAGCAAAAGTTGGGATATTATTATCTACACAATGAACTAATAATTTATTCAAACTATCCATAAACGGATACCGCTCAGGATGACAAACTGAAACATCGCTAGAACCCCCTACCATAACAGCATCATAACCTTCTAAAACATCTAAACCAAATTTAGTCTTGCCCATTAAATTAAAGGAAGTAAAATTAGCATGGGACAAACCACTGAACTCTACAAAAGCATTTAGCTCTTCCTCTAGAGTAATCTTATCGTCACGGATTTGTATAAGTAAAATTTTCTTGCCTGACATATTTATAAAAAATTATAATAGTTGTTTTATTTTAATATAAAACAAAAAATTACGCTAATTAGCGTAAAAAAATAATTTATATAATGAATTAAAATCATAATATTACATTTTATAAACTATATAGGCAAATCTTTAGCATCAGAAACTTTTGGAATATCTTGATTGGTTGCATTATTATCTTTTGTTTTGTGTAATGATGAATTTTCTAAATCATTACCATCATGTATAGCGCTCAACTTGTTTTGATTAACTAAATGAGGGCGGGTACTAACTGAATGTAAACGTAAAGAATCATTTTTATAAATCAAATTGTTTACACTAGGTTTAATATTAGATTTATTATCTTCATTTTTTAGATAATTTTTATCAATATTGTCATATTTATTACTTTTAACAACCCTATCCTTACTATTAGATTTTAAAGCGTTAACAATTTTTTCTAAATCTTTCATATCTTCTTTAGAAAAACCACTACCTTTAGTTTTGGTTAATTTATAAGCTTCGTGCATTATCTTACGTTTATCTTTTGCATTTATCAGAATTTTAGAACCTACGGCTTTATTTTTTAATCTATCACTAATTAAATCATGTATTTGATTTAAATTTTTCTTTGACAAATTAGCTGTCGTTGTATATTTACCCAATCTTTTTAATTTACCTAATTGACCCTTTAATCCACGTGCTTTACTAGAAGAGAAATTACCTGTTACAAAATGAGAGCCAGTACCTATCTTAGAAACATTAATATTACTAAAAACATCTTTTTTATTAGAAAAGTTTGCTGGAATATTTTTTTTGATAGAACCAATCATATACTATTGTATAAAATAGTTATATATATTATAGCAAACATTCCTTGCTAATAAAACAAAAAACCCTGCAATAAGCGGAGTTGTTTCTTCAGTGGTGGGCCGTGAAGGGATCGAACCTTCGACGCCCAGGTTAAAAGCCTGGCGCTCTACCACTGAGCTAACGGCCCACAATATTTGACTATTCATCATAAAAAGCTACAGCAAAACCATAGCTTGAACTACTATAACATATAGCAAAAAAATTGACAATACCAAAATCCACACCCAAAAACCTGTTTATAATCAGTGGATGAAATCTGTATGAAATATAGTTGCTATTTTGTCGTCATCTCGTACAATAAATATAGAATAATATAACTAAAATAGTTATGTCCCAAACAGAAAAACTACCTCCACAAAACCTTGAGGCTGAAAACTCAGTATTAGGCTCTATCCTGATAGATAGCGAGTCTTTGATAAAAATTGCAGACAGCTTAAAACCTGAAGATTTTTACTTACAAGCTAACAGCATTATTTATCAGTCAATTATAGACTTATTTAATGACCGTCAAAATATAGATATCGTCAGTGTTGCCAACAAACTCAAAGAAAATAAAGAACTAGATAATATTGGCGGACGCGCCTATCTAGCCAACCTTACCAATTCAGTTGTAACAGCTGCTAATGTAGAAAGTTATGCAGAAATTGTCACCAAAAAATCCGCTCTTCGTAGATTGATAAGAGCTGCAAATAACATTCTAGCGCTTGGCTATGATGAATCTAAAAAAGTTGACGGTCATTAAAT
>CAZGZH010000239.1:0-3620 GCA_964529645.1 uncultured Flavobacteriaceae bacterium | reverse complement strand
AAATAAAAAAAGGAGAATAAATTGTTTCATTAATAATTTCGGCTATAGGTCTTTTTCGCTTTTAAAAGCACAGGAGAATGCCCTGTCCCAACTTTAAATTCTGTCTTTATATACTGTTTAGCCAATGGTCTTGGTTTATAAACTTCTAAGTGTAATTGGGGGGTATTTACCCAACCCGTATTGCCACTTAAGGCAATAACTTTTCCTCTCATTATTTTATCGCCTGCTTTAACAATGGCACTTTTGTGTTTTAAATGTTTATAAAGTGCAAAAGTACCGTCTGAATGCATGATTATTATATAATTGGCAAATCGTGCAAAATCTTCTGTATCACCGTGTTTATCAAATTTATCTACTACTTTAATAACTATACCACTTCTTATGGCCGTAATGGCTGTTCCTATTGGCATTTCAAAATCGAGCGCATCTATGCCTTTGTGATTAAACTTACCATCATAACCTTGGCTAAGCAAATAAGATTGTCCTTTTAAGAATGGTAAAGAATAAGGGTAGTATTTAGAATAGCTTGTTTTTTTAATATCGCCGCGGTATTCTCTATGTGTAAATTCAAAAGCATACCGCCCTATTTTAATTGCCATTAATTCTGATAATTTAAGATGTTTTTTTCTTGCCGGAATTAAAAAAGTATTCTTATTTCTGGACGAAACAGTTACATTTTCATGCTTGAGTTTTAAAATTGCTGTCACATCGCAATATTCATTATTATCAACCATAATTTCGAAACCATTAGGGACTTTTTCGTAATAAAACTTGACATCTAATTTGTCTTGAGAAAACATTGTTATGCTAAAAAATAGGAGTAAAAAAGTAATTTTCATTGATATGTTATTGTCAAAAAACACCAACAAGAGAGGAGGGCTTTTTATATATTTAAATTGTTTCGACACAATATTACGAAAATATGTGCATATAATATTACAAAAGCTCAGTCTGACTTAGTTGAAATTTGAGCCATAGCATGTTCGGCTATAGCCGTAATAGATAAAGATGGATTTACACCGGGGTTTGCCGATATCATGGCACCGTCAATAACATACATATTGGCGTAATTAAAAACTTCGTTGTTTTTATTTATGACACCTTCACTCACATTTTTACCCATAACCGCCCCACCTAAAATATGAGCCGTATTGGGAATACCTGCTAAAGATTCTAGAGCTAAAGAAGTAGGTTTACCGTTAACAATAGTGGCGTATTTCTGAGTCAATGCAATAGATTCTTTAATATTTGCTGTGGGTTTTACACCGGTACTTACAGCTGTTTTCATCGTGCCAAAAACGGTGTGTTTAAACTTTAGTGTGCTGTCTATACTTTGCATAAACAATAAAACTACTGTGTGTTTAGACCAACTTCTAGAATATATTTTTAAATAGCCTAAAGGCGATTTTAAAACAGCTTTCAGCATATTTAAAACCCGTACAAGGACATTACTACCCGTAGCATAAGGCAAATGCAATAGTTTCCAAAAACCTGAGCCATAACTGTAACGCACAATTTCTAAATGACTGTTTTCATCGGTATGCAACAAACTGCCAATGGCGACACCTTTAGAAAAATCTTTATTTTTGTCTAAAGTTGATACACTTACCAAGGTTTCATTATTGGTACGAATGTTATCGCCTAGAGTATCCGATAAATTGGGTAAGGACTTCTTTTTGAGTTTCAAAAGTAATTTTATGCTCCCTAATACACCTCCAGAAAAAATGACGCCTTTAGCCATAAATTCCTGCTTCTTTTTAAAGACTTTTGTACTCGATTTTACAAAAACAGTATAACCTCCTTTACCGGTTTTTCCATCTATTGGCTTAACGTCATAGACTTCTTGCTCGGCTAGAATAACAGCTCCTAATTGTTGTGCTAAGTGCAAATAATTTTTATCGAGTGTATTTTTAGCATCATATCGGCAGCCCGTCATACAACCGCCGCAAAACGTACAACCTGTTCTATCTGGTCCTTTACCTTTATAATATGGATCTTTTACCTTCACCCCTTCATCGCCAAAGTAAACCGATACATTTGGATGTTCAAATTGGTCTTTTCTACCCAATTCCTTCGACAATTGTTTTAAAGCGATATCACCGTCGCATAAACGGGGATTTTTAGCAGCACCTAACATTTTTAAAGCCGTTTGATAATGCGGTTTTAGAACCGTTTGCCAATCGGCTAAAGCAGCCCAACTACCTGTTTTATAAAAAGGTTCTTTTGGTATTGGTAAAGTATTGGCATATACTAATGAACCGCCACCAACACCTGTACCTGATACGATAACTATATGACGAAAAATACTCATTTTCATAATGCCAAAAAAGCGCAATGCCGGCATCCACAACCATTTACTGAGATCCCAATTGGTTTTGGCAAAATCTTGAGATTTATACCATTTCCCCTTTTCAATAACCAAAACTTTATAGCCTTTTTCTGAAAGCCTTAAAGCACTTACAGAGCCACCAAAGCCACTGCCAACAATAATATAATCATATTGAAAATTAGTATTTTTCATAATTAGAATCCACCTCTAGATAAAACCAATCCTATAAAAGCTATGGCTAAAGCCAATAACAAATTTAAACGTCCAGACCATTGGGCGAGTTTCCTAAAATTACCATTTGACGTATTTTTCATTTCGTCAATAGACTTGTTGCCTATGTAAAAATCGTGAACAGCGCCAATAATTAACATAATAATAAATAGCAGTAATTTTAAACCTAACAATTTACCATAACTAGTATGAATTAAATAATCCCAAGCTAAGGGCAAACCTCTTAAATAATAATTTAAAATTCCTGTTAAAGCTAGAATCATCAAACAAATCCAGCCAACCAATCTGAATTTAACACCTGTTTTATACAATAATAAAATACGATCTGGATGCTTTTTTATACTCGGCAACAATACCAAAGGCAAAAACAACATACCACCTATCCAAATGGTGGCACAAATAACATGGATAAAAACTGAGATTATATAATAGAGATTCAAAATATTTTATTGTTTTAAAATGTAAAAATAAACATATTTAATTTGGTTTAAATGCCATTTTAAAATACGCTAAATATTTAGGTATATTTGCGCTCTACTAATAACTAAAATATGTCATCAAAAAAAAATAAAGTAAGCTTGGCTCAAGCTTTTAAAACCATTATTTGGCCACGCCGTAAACTCCTTTTTATCGGTTTAATTTTAATAATCATCAGCCGTTTAGCAGGATTGGTTTTACCCGGCGCTAGTAAATATTTAATGGATGACGTTATTGTAAACAAAGATATGCATCAGTTAAAACTACTTTTATTAATTGTGGTGGGTTCTATCATTGTTCAGGCTATTACATCATTCTTATTAACACGATTACTGAGTGTTGAAGCCCAATTATTGATATCTAAATTGCGTGTACAAGTCCAAAAACACATTCTATCTTTACCTATAAACTATTTTGACAATAGTAAATCGGGTGCATTAGTATCACGAATTATGACCGATGTAGAAGGCGTTAGAAATCTTATCGGCACAGGATTAGTGCAATTAATTGGCGGCACATTAACCTCTATTGTATCACTTGTATTGCTGATAAAAATAAGTCCCATTATGACTTTATATGTCTT
>CAZGZH010000238.1:0-3639 GCA_964529645.1 uncultured Flavobacteriaceae bacterium | reverse complement strand
TATGTCTTCGGCATAATGTCCGGTTTTTTCGGCCTGCTCTTTCATCATTTGCGTGTTGGCACGCAGTTTTTTTATCAATTGCGTTGCCAATGAATCATCATTGATACTGGTCAAGTATTCTTGAACAGTAAAAATGTCAGATGAATTTTGCACAGCAATTTTTTGGTTCTGCTTTTGTGCAGAAACCAATTGCTGGTGCATCAACGGCTTGCCGTCACGACGTTTAATTCCAGCATTACCAGAGTATGTCGTATCAATAACAGCGCGGTTTAAGATTTCTTGCGTGACCCATTTTTTGGTCACAGTCAACTTTTTCAATTCTTTTTTAAGGGAATCAATGTCTTTTTGTTGTTGTTCAATGATATCAACTAACGAGCTGATATCATTAACATTGTTGTTGATCCACACTGCCAGTGTATCGTTATTTGTTTGTGCATTCGCCACAACACTAGCAAAGAATATTATAAGTAGTAAATTTATTTTCATGATGACCTCTCAGCTTGTTTTATTTTTTTTCGCGAAGTGCGTTGATGCGTTTTTTATTATTTTTTTGTCCTTGAAGGATTTTTTCAGCTATCGTACTTGAATCCGGAGGCGTAACTGTACTACTGTCCTGAGCAACAACAGCACTATCGGTAGCTACTGTATCTGCTACTGTTGGTATAACTACAGATACGGTATCAGGGGGCATCGTGTCCGCGGGTGCAGTGGTGGCGACAGTGTCCTGAAAATTGTCTTCAGTCAATCCATTTCCTGGATTAGGTAGAATTGTTGATTGATCCGATATAAGAAAAAATATACCGATTAGTAGCATAATCCAAAGACTGATTTTAAACCAGCTGATTTTACTCACTGGTGTAAAATCCTCCTTCGATTTCGGTGCTATGGTTAGAAATAAAATTTGTTTCCATGACCTTTTCATGGCGATCTCCTTTGTTTTGGTTAAAATTATTTGGGTTATATCAATAAGCTGTAAACTTACTCATAAAACCCAAATAATCAGGAGATTATCATGTGTTAACTGTATAAATTTTCAAGGTTCTTTTAGAACAATCTAATTTTCTCATACCTATTATTTAGGTAGGAGAAGGCAGGTGTTCTATTTTTTTAATATTTTAATATATCATATCTATGGTATATTGTCAAGTCAATGTGGTAATTTTTAAATAGATTTTTTATTTTTGCTAATTTTAGCCAAAATAAAAAAGCGACGTCTGTTTAACAGATTGCCGCTCTTTAGTTTGATTCTATTTTTTATAAAATAGAATTAATTTGTTTTTTTCTCCTTTTCTTACATATAATTTTTGTTTGTTTGTTATTTCTTGATTATTCTTAATTAAGACCCATTTTTTTTGGTCATAAGAAATTTGCACAGGTTGATTGAATGACAATGTATATCCTGGGTTAAATAACTTATCTTTTCCTGTTTGAAAAATGACTTGTTGTTTATGTTTAGGATTCCAACCAGTTGCGCTTTTGGGTTGAGGTTGAGGCATGGTCGTCACTGGAGTTTTTTGTGTTGGTATTTGGATTTGACCAACAGCCTTTTTCCCTTTTTCCCAGCCTTGTGCTACTACTTGAGTGGCTTTATTTGTCAGGTCTGGGTACTCCTTATCTACAGCCCACCAAATGATATAAAAGAATCCCAACCAAAAGGCAAAGGTTATAATTGCTGAACCAATGTTTTTGATTACTTCGCCTATGTTTATTTTTTTCTTGGGTTTTTTTGGTGGCGAGGTTATTTTATGGCTAGATATATCACCATTTATTTTTTTTACTAATTTGATAAATTTAGGTATGGTCCAAATAAATCCAATTAATATCAACAACGCACCCCACCAAGTTTGCGTTAGACTTACGACATAGCTGTGTGTAGGGTAAAAAAGGTGATCAATGACATTGCCCACTATGGTAGGAAAGAATAGCTTTGCTATTAATGCCACTATTATTACTATAGTGGCTACAAATATTATTTGATACGTCATTTCGACGGTTTTTTCTAATACTACCGTTACTAATATTGCTGTAATTACAGCAAATATGAATACAGTAGCATCTTTTAACCCCCAATTTGTCACAGGGAATAGCAGGAATGCCATATTGGCAAATGAGATCCAGAGAATTATTGGGAGTATGTATTTTTCCCAAAATTCTTTAGTTTCTGCACTACTATTTGGTAGGATTAATAATATCGCCCAACCTGGTCCCATAAATACGAATAAGGCAATAATCATTGTGACAAAGCTCATAATTGAGCTTGTGACAATGAGCCATTTTCCATCTATTCCAGCATCATTTAAGCTAAAGCCTATTAACATAAACACTAAGCTAAGTCCTAGACTGATGAAAAATATTTGACGTGTACCGTTTATGATACGTTTTGCCAGATATTGAGCTTCATTTTGGCCTAGATTAAATATGCTGATGAGAAAATTTACAAATTCATTCATTTCTACCCCCTTGTTACAACCGGTACATGTTGACTAACCAATTGTTGGTTAAAAAGTTAATAAACCGATTGTTGTATTCTTTTGGTTGGTAGGCTTTTTTCAGCCTTTCTGAACGTTCATTCATTGCTTTGCTTTTCTCAGCAACGAATTTATTGATATTAGCTTTGGTCTCGGGGTCCAGTGTGATATTTTTTGATAATGACTGAGTTTTTTCCCACCATGCTTTCAAAAATTCCATTCTTTTTGTAGGGCGAATCATCAGCCGGACTAAAGCTCTTTTGAATTTTTCTTTAGTTCCAGAATTGTATATTTTTAACATTTCTACCCGATGTTGAGGTGGAATTTCTGCTAAAATAAGCATCACCTGGTCATCATTTAGTTCTAATTTGCTTTGACCATCGTTAACGACAAGTTTGTTTCTACTAGCTTCATGTATCCATTTTAACAGCTTGTCTGCTTTGGCTTTTTGTAAAGCCACTTCAATTTCTGCAGTACTTTCTAATTTTATGGAATATTTTGGTTTTTCACCGTCCTTATTTTCTTTTTGTATAAATGAAACACCTGACATATGCGCGAAACTCATGATAGTGTAAAAAATTTCTATCATTGTATGGAATTTACGTTCTGTTGCCATGATAATCCTCCTGCTCATATTGAGCTTTATGTTTTTGTTTTAATTTAATTTTCAAAGATCATATTCTAAAACTTGAAAATTGTTATTTTAGAATATATTATCATACTATATTTTAATAAAAATGTCAATGATTTAGCTTGTGATTTGCTAAAAATAGCCAAAATTGAAGAAAAATAAAAGCCAATACTATGTTATTGTATTGGCTTTTTATGTATGAATAGAGTTGTGTATCATTGATAAATCCTTGTGATGAAATGATGAGTTAGAGTTGATACATACTGAGTAATTTGGAAAAAAATCCGCTATTTTCAAGTCTTTTTATTTTTTCATTTTTTTCTTTAAATTTTTGTTCCCTGTCCTTCATTGCTTTATTTGCTTTTCTCAAAGCTTCTGTGATAGTTTCGGAGCTTTGACTGAGTTCATTTGATAGATTATTGAAAAATTAGATGCTAATTGTTTGGGCGAGCGTTGATACAATCGTGCCATTGTTCTTTTAAATTCTTCTAGTGTTTGCTGATTGTATATTTTAAAGAGTTGTTCTTGTTGTCCAGGTCC
>CAZGZH010000237.1:0-3647 GCA_964529645.1 uncultured Flavobacteriaceae bacterium | reverse complement strand
TAGAAGGCGGACAGATATTAATTGAAAAGCAATTTAGAGAAGCTGCAGAAAGCCATTCTTGGCCTAACTATAAAGATGCCTTTGTGGCGATTAAATGTAGTGCAGACGCTATAATTCCTTCTTGGGCGTACTTACTTGTAAGCGCCTACCTAGCACCTTACGCAAAATGTATTGTGGTTGGCGACTTAAATCTGTTAGAAACCGTTATTTTTACAGAAATCATCAACAATTTAGATATTAATCAATTTAATAATAAACCAATAATTATAAAAGGATGTTCTAACAAACCCATTCCAGATACAGCTTTTACGGCCTTGGTAAAAAAATTAAAACCAGTTGTAAAGAATATTATGTACGGCGAAGCCTGTTCTACAGTACCAATCTTTAAAAACAAGAGTTAATCAAATGCGTTTTAAATTACTTTTAGTTCTATTTTTGGCAAATAGTTTCTTTAGTTTTTCCCAAGACATTAAAAAAGACAGTATTAAAAAATGGAAAACAGAAGGTAAAGCTACTTTGCTTTTTAACCAATCTTCTTTTTCTAATTGGATTTCAGGGGGAGAAAACGCTGTGGCGGGGAATGTAAATTTTAACTATCTTTTTAATTATAAAAGAAATAATTGGACGTGGAATAACACAGTGAATATCGCTTACGGTATAAGCGATTCAAAAACAAACGGTACACGTAAAACAGAAGACCGAATAGAATGGAAAACATTAGTGGGTTATAAAAAAGATAAAAATTGGTATTATTCATTTTTCTTTAATTTTCACACTCAATTTACAGCAGGTTACGACTATAAAAAAGATTCTGAAAGGTTAACGCCTATTTCTAAAGCTTTTGCGCCAGCCTATATTAATTTTGGACCGGGTATTTTGTATGAAAAATCGGCCAATTTAAAAATTAACCTTGCACCCGCTACATCAAAACTAACAATAGTGAACGATGAAATACTTTCTAATCAGGGTGCCTATGGTGTTAAACCGGGTAAAAATGTGAAAGAAGATTTAGGTTTTTTTGCCTCTATTTATTACAAAAGAACAATCCTTGAAAATGTAGATATGATAAATATTTTTAATGTTTATTCAAACTACTTAGAAAAGATAGAGAATATAGATTTTGATTATCAGTTAAAATTTGTGATGAAAGTAAACAAATATATGAGTACAAATCTTAACTTTCAAGCCGTTTATAACGATGACGCTCTAAGCCGTCTACAGTTTAAAGAGATTTTTGGTATAGGCATTAATTACGCTCTTTAAAGTCTAATTGTATTCTTGAAAGAGAAAATCGTTGTAAGGAAAGCGTGTAATATGAACTTTCTTAACAGCCTCGAAAAGAGTTTCTTTAAAATTATCAAAATTATCTTTTTCTAAAGCCGAAATAAACAAACATTGTCCGTTTAATTGAGACATCCACGTTTTTTGCCATTCTTTTAAGGTAAAATGTGCTTTCGTTTTTTCGGTTACCAAATCATCATCATCAATAATTTGATGTGTGTAGGCGTCAATTTTATTAAAAACAATAATTGTGGGTTTATCGGCACTTTTTATATCAGCTAAAATTTGATTTACCGAATTTATATGGTCTTCAAAAGAATCATGAGAAATATCTACAACGTGCAATAACAAATCGGCTTCACGTACCTCATCTAAAGTAGACTTAAATGATTCGACCAATTGTGTAGGTAATTTTCTTATAAAACCAACAGTATCGGTTACTAAAAAAGGGATGTTTTTAATAACGACTTTTCTCACCGTAGTATCTAGTGTTGCAAACAATTTATTTTCGGCAAAAACATCACTTTTACTCAAGGCATTCATCAGAGTTGATTTACCCACATTGGTATAACCCACCAAAGCCACACGTACCATTTTACCACGGTTTTTACGTTGTACAGCCATTTGTTTATCAATGCGCACCAACTTTTTCTTGAGTAAGGTAATTTTATCGCGTATTATACGCCTATCAGTTTCTATCTCTGTTTCTCCAGGACCGCGCATACCCATACCGCCCTTTTGTTTTTGGAGGTGTGTCCATAAACGTGTTAAACGCGGGAGCAGGTATTCGCACTGCGCCATTTCTACTTGAGTTCGGGCATATGAAGTTTGTGCACGTTGAGCAAAAATGTCTAGAATTAAATTTGTACGGTCTAATATTTTACATTCGAGCACCCGCTCTAAATTGCGTATTTGAGCAGGACTTAATTCGTCATCAAATACAACTGTTTCAATGTCATTATCTTCTACAAAATGACTTATTTCTTCTAATTTTCCAGAGCCTATATAAGTTTTAGGATTGGGTTGTTCTAGTTTTTGTGTAAACTGTTTTACAGCCTCGCCACCTGCTGTTAAGGTTAAAAAAGCGAGCTCTTTTAAAAACTCAGTCACCTGCTCTTCATTTTGATTGTTAGTTATAACTCCAACCAAAACAACGCTCTCTAAAGCTTTTTTATTTTTATGCGTCATAGGTTGCAAAGATACTCTTTTAAGATTTTGTTGAAATAAAAAACGCGCTGATCTATTAAAAGAAAAGCGCGTTTAAAAAAGGAGTTGATTTTAAATTATTTTCCTAAAACCATTATATTATCAACAAAGAATCCTCCATCTGAAGCACCGTCGCCAGAACCAATAAATTTAAAGGCAACATGAATTTGACCTGTATAGCCAGACAAATCAATGTTTCCAGAAGGTATAAAGTTATACCAATTATCACTATCACCTGCCAAGGTTGCTCCAGCATCTACCCAAGTAGCATTTGCTATGCCGGCTTCTGTACCGTCAAAATCATTAGAAATATAAACTTCTAGACGCGCATTGTCGTAATGATGTTGCGCTGTTTCGAATGCTAATATTTCGTCTACATGACTATCCATATCTATAGCAGGGGTTATAAGCCAGCCTATATTACTAGCGTCGCCAGATTGATAAGATGAAAATTCAACATATGTATTGCCACCAAAAGCTTCACTATGCCATTTAATGCTACCCGCTTCGGCTACATTAAGCCATCCTGTAATATTTACATCGGGACCGTTAGGCTCACTTTCAAAATTTTGACTAAAGAAAGGTTCTGCTTGCGCGCAACGTTCACCTGTCATACCAGAAGTATCGTCGGCACTTCTAATTAACAATTGGGCACCGTTAAAGTTAGAAGCAATTCCCATAATAGTACCATTTCCTGAAGGAACAGTCATATCAGAAAAACTTGCAAAACTACTTGTAAATACAGGGAAAGAAGA
Organism: uncultured Flavobacteriaceae bacterium; assembly: GCA_964529645.1. Classification (GTDB taxonomy): domain Bacteria; phylum Bacteroidota; class Bacteroidia; order Flavobacteriales; family Flavobacteriaceae; genus CG1-02-35-72. Next base: position 405 of record CAZGZH010000237.1, on the reverse strand, counting down.
AGTACAATCTGTTACTGTTTTTCCCCCGCCAAAAGCAACAAGTGTTTGTGTAAATTGAACATTGTCTATTTTCACAAGTTGAGCTTGGTAGGTGTCTGATAATAAATCTGCTACAGAGATTGTTATTGCTGCCGGCATAGGAGCATTTACATCTAGCACTTGCACCATACTAAGCTGATTTACATTAGATATCTGCGTTAATCCAGCAAAAGCACCTAAAGTTAAATCTTTAACTTTTACACGAACTTTATAGCCTTCAAATAGACTATGTGCAGCACTGTCAAAACGAATAACAATAGCACCACTATCATCTTGAATAAAAGCATTGCGACTTGTTAGATTACCATTTTGTGTTGACATAGTTATGACACCTTCTATAATAGCGTCATCAGTAATATTTGACGT
>CAZGZH010000236.1:0-3678 GCA_964529645.1 uncultured Flavobacteriaceae bacterium | reverse complement strand
GGATGGTAATTTACGGATGGGCTTAGTTACAACCCATGTTCCCTTAAAAGATGTAGCCAATTTAATTACACCAGAATTGATTGAGAAAAAAGTAGCTATTTTAAACAATAGTCTCAAACAAGATTTTGGCATAGAAAAACCTAAAATTGCTGTTTTGAGTTTAAATCCGCACAGTGGCGATAAAGGTGTTATTGGTGATGAAGAGAAAAATATTATAATTCCAACTATCGAAAAAATTCAAGAGCAAGGCTTTTTAACATACGGGCCATATGCTGTAGATAGTTTTTTCGGTAACAAAACATATACCCAATTCGATGCTGTTTTAGCGATGTATCACGATCAAGGATTGGCACCTTTTAAAGCATTGAGTTTTGGAACTGGTGTTAATTTTACCGCAGGTCTTTCAAAAATTAGAACCTCACCAGATCACGGAACTGCCTTTGATATTGCAGGGAAAGGTATTGCAGATGCGAGCTCTTTTAAACAGGCTGTTTATAGTGCTATAGATATTTTTAGAGCGAGAAAGCGCTATTTAGAACTTACAGAAAAGCCTCTTTTAGCTTAATATATCACTAAGAGATATTTTTTTAAAATAGCATAATAGTTTTACTTATTATTTTATATCTTTGCCCGCTCGAATTTGGTGTTTATGAAACGATTGAAAAAAGATTTTGTTATATCTTTTGCAGGATTGAAAGTTGGAAAACACACATTTAAATACCAAATAGAGAAGACGTTCTTTGAAGCTTTTAAATATGAAGATTTTTTAAATGCTGATGTTCAGGTGATTTTAGACTTTGATAAAACCGAAAGATTATTTGAACTCTCATTTAAAGCAAAAGGGACAATTACAGTTGCTTGCGATTTAACAAACGAAGTTTATAAAGAGTCTATAGACTCAGATTTAGATTTAGTAGTTAAATTTGGCGATGCCTTTAATGACGAAAATGAAACCATTCTAATAATACCTCATAATGCTTATGAGTTAGATATTTCGCAATATATTTACGAGATGTTGGTTTTGGCAGTTCCTGTTAAAAGAATTCATCCTGGCATTGCTGATGGCACATTAAAATCAGACATGTTACAAAAGCTAGAAGAATTATCACCCAGACAAGAGTTGGGTAATAAAAAAGAAGAAATAGACCCGCGATGGGCTAAATTACAAACATTAAGAACAGAAAAAAAAGAATAAAATGGCACATCCTAAAAGAAAAATCTCGAAAACTAGAAGAGATAAAAGACGTACACATTATAAAGCTAGCATGCCTCAAATAGCCGTTGACGCTACAACAGGCGAAGCACATTTATACCACAGAGCACATTGGCATGAAGGTAAGTTATATTACCGCGGTCAAATTGTTATGGAATCTGAAAGTGCAACTGCTTAAGTTTTAAATCAAAAAAGTTAAAAAACCCTCATTTTTGAGGGTTTTTTTGTTGTTTTGTGTCATTTTTGAGTAAAAAATGACATTTTTTAATAAAAAACCGAAATAAATTTTATTACTTTGCCGTTCCATTTTTTATAAAAATAAGGCGTTTAAAAGCGCTAAAAAAAGTAAAATATGACCAAAAAAACTGCTGCTATTACAGCTGTTGGCAAATACCTCCCAGACTTTGTGTTGTCTAATGCTTTGTTAGAAACAATGGTAGATACCAATGATGAATGGATTACTACCCGCACAGGAATTAAAGAAAGACGTATTTTAAAAGGGAAAAATAAAGGCACTTCTTATATGGCCATTAAAGCGGCAGAAGACCTTATTAATAAGAAAAACCTCAATCCTAAAGAAATAGAACTTGTAATTGTTGCTACTGCAACACCAGATATGCAAGCCGCTTCAACATCAGCTTTTGTCGCTACCAAAATAGGGGCTACAGAAGCTTTTTCATTTGATTTAATTGCCGCTTGCTCAAGTTTTTTATTTGCTATGACAACAGCGGCTAGTTATGTTGAGTCTGGACGTTATAAAAAGGTATTACTTATAGGCGCCGATAAATGTTCTTCGATGATAGATTATACAGATCGTGCTACTTGTATTATTTTTGGTGACGGCGCTGGGGCTGTATTATTTGAGCCCAACACCGAAGGGCTTGGTTTACAAGATGAATATTTAAGAAGCGATGGCAATGGTCGCGAGTTTTTAAAAGTAGAAGCAGGAGGGTCTTTTTTACCCGCATCTGCAGAAACAATTGCCAACAAACAACACTATGTACATCAAGATGGTAGAACAGTTTTTAAATTTGCTGTTTCTAATATGGCCGATGCCTGTGAAAAAATACTAGAACGTAACAACTTAACAAAAGAAGATATACAATGGTTAGCGCCACATCAAGCCAATAAACGTATTATTGACGCTACTGCTAATCGTATGAAATTAAACCCAAATAAAGTGATGCTTAACATTCATAAATATGGCAACACAACCTCTGCTACTTTACCTTTATTATTAAATGATTATGAAGATCAATTAAAAAAAGGAGATTATATAGTTTTTGCCGCTTTTGGAGGCGGTTTTACTTGGGGAGCAACCCTATTAAAATGGGCCTATAACAAATAAACAATCAAACCAAATATATTATGGATTTAAAAGAAATTCAAAACCTAATAAAATTCGTTGCCAAATCTGGTGCCAACGAAGTAAAATTAGAAATGGGAGATGTTAAAATCACCATTAGAACAGGCGAGTCAAAACATGGCGAAACCATCGTCCAACAAGTACCTATGGCTATGCCAGCACAACAACAAGTAGTGACACCTCAAGAAGTGGTCGCAATTCCAACACCAACTCCTGAAGCTTCTAAAGAAGATAAATACGTCACAATAAAGTCGCCTATTATAGGTACTTTTTACAGAAAACCGTCGCCAGACAAACCTGTATTTGCTAACGTTGGCGATACTGTTAGTGTTGGCGATACTGTTTGTATAATAGAAGCTATGAAATTATTTAACGAAATAGAATCTGAAGTTTCGGGTAAAATAGTTAAAGTATTGGTAGATGACGCTTCTCCTGTAGAATTTGACCAACCTTTATTTTTGGTAGATCCATCTTAAAGTAAAATCCAATCTTCAAAAAACAAATTTCATTAATTAATGGTGAAATTTTCTTTTTGATAATTGTAATTTGAAAAGTTATGTTTAAAAAAATATTAATTGCCAATAGAGGTGAAATAGCTTTACGGGTTATTAGAACCTGTAAAGAGATGGGTATTAAATCTGTAGCTGTTTATTCTACAGCAGATGCCGAAAGTTTACACGTTAAATTTGCTGACGAAGCTGTTTGTATAGGGCCGCCATCTAGCAATTTATCGTACTTAAAAATGTCGAATATTTTGGCAGCAGCCGAAATTACAGATGCCGACGCTATTCACCCAGGATACGGTTTTTTAGCCGAAAATGCTAAGTTTTCTAAACTTTGCGACGAACACGGTATTAAATTTATTGGCGCTACAGCCGATATGATTAATAAAATGGGCGATAAAGCTTCTGCCAAAGAGACTATGAAAGCCAATGGTGTGCCTACAATACCTGGTTCTGAAGGTGTTTTATCTACATTTCCTGTTGCCGAAAAATTAGCCGCAGAAATAGGCTACCCCATTATGCTTAAAGCAACCGCAGGTGGCGGTGGAAAAGGGATGCGTGCCGTTTGGAAAGCCCAAGATTTAAGACCTATGTGG
>CAZGZH010000235.1:0-3690 GCA_964529645.1 uncultured Flavobacteriaceae bacterium | reverse complement strand
CTGGTTCTGTTAAACAATAAGAACCAATCCATTCTCCTGTAGCCAATTTTGGAATGTATTTTTGTTTTTGTTCTTCGGTCCCATAAAGTAATATTGGCATAGTACCAATACCAGTATGCGCACCGTAAGCTGTAGATAAAGAACCTGTGGCACCCGATATATAATCACAAACTAACATAGTAGAGACAAAGCCCATACCCATACCACCGTACTCTTCGGGAACCGAAATTCCTAAAAAGCCCATTTCTCCGGCTTTACCCATCAATTCTTCGGTAAGCTTGTAATCTTTTTGTTCAAAACGTGCTTTATTAGGCCACACTTCTCTGTCTACAAATTCTTTAACAGCATCTTTCATCATAAGCTGTTCTTCAGAAAAATCTTCAGGTGTAAAAACATCTTGGCAGTCGGTTTCTTTTACAAGAAATTGTCCGCCTCTTAATAATTCATTGTTTGTACTCATTATTTTTATTTTAAATTATTTCTTTTATTAGTATAGTTTCTACTTCAACAATTCATAAACGCCAGCAGCCCCTTGTCCCGTACCAACACACATAGTTACAATGCCGTATTTACTTTTTCTGCGACGCATTTCATTAAATAACTGAACAGAGAGTTTGGCACCCGTACAGCCTAAAGGATGACCTAAAGCAATAGCGCCACCATTGACGTTTACTTTTTCTTGGTCTAATTCCAAACCGCGAATAACAGCCAACGATTGTGAAGCAAAAGCTTCGTTTAATTCGAATAAATCGATATCTTTTAATTTAAGTCCGGCACGGTCTAGGGCTTTTGGCACAGCGTACATTGGGCCAATACCCATAATACTGGGCTCTACGCCGACAGGAACGTAAGAAACCAAACGCGCAACAGGTTCTAACTTAAGTTCCTTAACCATAGCTTCACTCATTACCAACACAAACGACGCGCCGTCACTCATTTGCGAAGAGTTTCCGGCAGTTACGCTTCCGCCTTGTGCGAAAACAGGGCGTAATTTGGCTAAGGCTTCTAGAGAAGTTCCTTTTCTAGGCCCTTCGTCGGTGTCAACCACATAACTTTTTTCTTGACGTTTGCCTGAAGCATCCAAATAAGTTTGGTTAACAGTTATAGGCACAATGTCCTCTTTAAAAGTGCCCTCGGCTATAGCTTTTAAAGCCCGCATATGCGATTGATATGAAAAAGCATCTTGGTCTTCGCGCGACACATTATATTTGTTAGCCACAGCCTCGGCCGTAGTGCCCATGCCCCAATAATAATCTTCGTGACCTGATTTTACCACATCGTAATTGAGCTCGGGTTTGTAACCACCCATAGGGACGGCACTCATACTTTCGGCACCACCGGCAATAATGCAATCGGCCATGCCAGCAGCTATTTTAGCAGAAGCCATAGCAATGGTTTCCAATCCTGATGAGCAAAATCGGTTAACGGTCACGCCTGGTACATCAATCATATCGAGCCCCATAAGCGAAATTAATCGTCCCATATTAAGACCTTGTGCGCCTTCTGGCATAGCACAACCCACCATCACATCATCAATGCGATTTTTGTCGAGTTGTGGCACATTTTTTAATAAATATTTAATGGTTTCGGCGGCTAAATCGTCTGAACGTTTAAAACGGAAAACACCTCTAGGGGCTTTACCTACCGCTGTTCTGTATCCTTTTATTATATATGCTGTTTTCATTTAATTTGTATTTAGATTTTAGTATTAAGTATTAAGATTTTGAAAGTGACTTCTGTAAAGAATAGTTCATTTTACAGACTTCAAGTGTTTCATCTACTATGGGTTTCATGGTTTCTCTTGTGATAATATTAAGTCTTTCTGAAAGATATAATTGCGTTAAAAGTTCATAAGAAGACCCATTGGCAATTCCTAAAAATTGTTTAAATTCTCCATTTGAATTTCTACCGGCTCCTTCGGCTATATTCGAAGGAATAGAAACGGCACTTCTTCTAATTTGAGATGTTAAGTTATACTTCTCATCTTTTGGGAAGTTTGCAGTAGCTTTATAGCTTTTTACCACAACATTCATTGCTTTTTGCCAAATTTGTAAGTTTTCAAAACGATGCATAATCAATTATTTATCTTAATACTTTGTTCTAGTTACTTTGTACTTTAATTGCGTAGCGGTTTCCCTGTCTTAAGCGTATGTTCTATACGTTGTAGCGTTTTTTTCTCTGTTAAGAGTGATAAAAAGGCTTCGCGTTCTATATCTAATAAATATTGTTCTGATACGTAAGTAGGCTCTGATAAATCACCACCTGACATGACATAGGCAATTTTATTGCCGATGAGTTTGTCGTGCTCTGAAATATAAAATCCTTTTTCCATAGCATCAGTACCGACTAAGAACATACCTAAAGATTGTTTACCTAAAACTTTTACTTGTTGACGGATAGGTTTTGTGTAACCGTCTTGTACCATTTGCATCGCATAGCGTTTGGCTGTGGCTATTTGACGGTCGCGGTTTACAACAACTAAATCTTTTCCTTTTTGCAGGATGTCGGTATCAAAAGCTTCGTAGGCTGATGTACTGACTTTTGCCATAGCAATAGGTAAGAAATGCTGACGTAAACTGTTTAGTTGAACATCGCCCTCTTTAAAGGAGGCTGCAGCTCTTAAGGCCATTTCTTTGGTACCGGCACCGCCTGGTAATAGGCCTACACCAAATTCTACCAATCCAATATACGATTCGGCTGCTGCCACTACTTTATCCGCGTGAAGTGTCATTTCGCATCCGCCGCCGAGTGTCATTCCTTGTGGACAAACTATTGTTGGAATGGATGAGTAACGCAAACGCATTACGGTGTCTTGGAACGATTTTATAGCAAATTGCAAATCGTCGTATTCTTGTTCAATAGCCAACATAAAGACCATCGCTAAATTAGCACCCACAGAAAAGTTTGGTGCTTGATTAGCAATTAAAAGTCCTTCATATTCTTGCTCAGCCAAATCGATTCCTTTATTAATGGCTTCTATAACGCCGCCGCCAATAGTATTCATTTTTGAGCGGAATTCTACATTTAAAATACCATCGCCTAAATGTTGGATAGCTGCTTCTGAGTTGCTCCAAATAGTTTTAGATTCGCGTATGTTATCTAAAATGATAAAAGCATCTTGACCCGGAATTTTTTCTTGTTTTTGAGTACCTATATTATAAAAATACTTAGCACCGTTTTGAACGGTATAAAATGATTTTTGACACGATGCCAACATATCATTCACCCAAGCATTAGGTTTATAACCTTCGGCTTCCATTAGGGCAATTCCCTTTTCTACACCAATGGCATCCCAAATTTCGAAAGGACCGAAATCCCAACCAAATCCGGCACGCATAGCAGCATCAATGGCGTGAAGATTGTCAGATATTTCAGGAATACGGTTTGAGGCGTATTGAAAAATAGCCGTAAAGGTTTTTCTGTAGAAATCACCCGCTTTGTCTTTGCCTTTTACCAATACTTTGTAACGATCTAAGATATTATCGATGGTTTTGGTCAACTCTAAAGTGGCAAATTTCACACGTGCTTTAGGGCGATACGCCATTGTTTTTAAATCGAGTGCCAAAATCTCTCTTTTACCTTTTGCGTCTTTTGTACTTTTATAAAATCCCTGACGTGTTTTGGTGCCCAACCATTTATTTTCCATCATTTTAGTGATAAAATCGGGAATTTTAAATGTGTCGTGCATTT
>CAZGZH010000234.1:0-3697 GCA_964529645.1 uncultured Flavobacteriaceae bacterium | reverse complement strand
ATGGGGGGGGGGGTTGTTTTTTTTTTAATAAATTTTTGTGTTGCGAACTTAAATTCTGCCTGAGATTTTTAGAGTTTTTTTGTCGTTTCACTCCGTTTTGTAAGCATTACACCATCATCTGGTGTTATGCCGCCGCCGCCTAAAATTTTACGTTCGTTTTTAGTTTTATATTCTGGCCTTTTAAGATCTGAAAACTTTGGAATATTATCTCCTTTTCTGTTTGTATAATCTAATTCCTGAATGTTACGCCCACTTGGTGTGTAGTATTTAGAAATTGTTAATTTAAATTGTGTGCCATAAGACAATTTTCTATAGCGTTGTACCAAACCTTTGCCATAAGAACGTTGACCAACAATTACAGCGCGATCTAAATCTTGTAAAGCCCCAGACACAATTTCTGAAGCCGAAGCTGAACGGCCATTTACCAAAACAACTAATGGTATATTGGTGTCTAAAGGTTCCTTTTGAGTACGATATGTATTACTCCATTTTTTTACTTTAGCTTTGGTAGAGACCACTAATTGTCCTTTTGGTACAAAAAGGCTCACAATGTCAATTGCTTGATTTAACAAACCTCCTGGGTTACCTCTTAAATCTAAAACAAGTTGTGTCATACCGTCTTCTTTTAATTTTAAGAAAGCTGCTTCTACCTCATCAAAAGCTTTTTCGTTAAACCGCGATAAAACAATATATCCTGTGTTATTAGCTAACATTGTAGAAAAAGGTACAGGATTTTGAATTATAGAACTCAGTTTAAGTTTCTTTTCAATTACGCTATCCTGTCGTTTTAACTTTAATGTGATCTCTGTATCGGGTAAACCACGCAATTGAGCAAGTGTAGATTCTTTTTGTTTAGCATTTATGTTTATGTTATTAATAGCCAGAATTTCGTCACCTATAAAAATAGAAGCTTTAGAGGCGGGTGTATTTTGGTAAACATCTACCACAATGAGTTTATTTTTTCTAAACTTAGTAACAACACCTGTGCCACCAAACTGACCGTTTGCGTTTATCCTCACGGATTCAATGGCCTGCTCGTCGTAAAAACGCGTGTAGGGATCTAAGCTGTGTAACATACTATTTATGCCAACTTGGTTTATCTTAGCCGGATTAATTTCGTCTATATAATACATGTTTAGCTCCTTAAACAGCGTCGTATAAATTTCTAACTGCTTGGCTATTTCAAAAAAATCAGATTTATAAGCAACCGACAAGGCGACGCTTATTACTAAAAAAATTGTTATACTTATTTTTTTTATGTGATTCATATAAGTACCCTTATTGGGATTTCAGTATCCAAATATAATCAAGAAAAGCTACAAAATAGGCGACTTAGGTAAAAATTTAGGAGATACTTTTTATAAATTTATCAAAAATATTAATCATCTTGGTGTTGAGAATAAGACTGTCGTATTTTTTATCACTCATAAAAACAAGCATCACAATATATTTTTTGTTTATTAATTGGTAAAATTCCTTTTTATTTAAACGGTAAACTTCTCTAAGCTGGCGCTTAATACAATTACGGTCTACAGCTTTATTAATCAATCTTTTAGGAACAGAAAAACCTACTTGAAGCGGCTTATTGCCGTTGTGGTCATTTTCTAAAAATACTAACCGTAAAGGGAATCCTGTAATTGATTTCCCTTCAGAAAAAAGTGTTTTAATAAGCTTTTTGCCTTTTAATTTTTCTTGTTTGTGAAAAGTAAAATTCATTAAGGCAAAAGTAGTGAATTAATAAAAAAATCCTGAGTCAAGTAGTTTTTTTATATAACCCAATCGATAAGAGACTATTTTTTATTCTTTTTTTGTTTTTTTAATACAAAAAAACACATATGTTATTTATTTACAGTATTTTAATAATTATTATGTTAAATATTTAATAATTTTCTATGACAAATATCATATTATTAAAATGTCTTCCTGGCGTAACTTTGCAATACAAAAGAAACATGCTTTTTTATACAAAAAATTAAAGAAAATGAAAACACGTAAATTATTATTCGTAACATCAATTTTATTTTTAGGATTACTCCTTCAAAACTGTAAACACGATTTACCACCAGAGCCCGTTACACCAGAAGATACAGCGCAACAAGCTTTTGATAATGCTGATGCTTTAAACGGTGCCAGACTTTATGATAAATTCTATCAAACGGGTACAGCTAGTATTGCTGGAACAGATTTCACGGCTCCTGCCGATGCTACTGTAAATTTAAGTGATATTACAGATTACGGTAATTTTTACCGCTGTAAACAATGTCACGGATGGGATCAGTTAGCTAATACTGGGGCTTATATAAATAGAGGCCCTAAATCAAACAGACCAGATGTTTCGTCTCAAACATTATTGGACGCAATAAATGTTGATGATATTCTTACTGTCTTTGACGATATTAAGCATACAGGTGGGGCACCCGTATCTGCTTCTAGAACAGCAGACGGTACAAACCCAACTCTTGGCGGTAATGAAATGCCAGATTATGGTAAAATTTTAACCGATAAACAAATTTGGGATATTGTAAAATTCTTAAAAACCCGTGCAGTTGATACTAATTTATTATACGACATAACTACAACTGGCACTTACCCTACAGGTTCTCGCGTTTTTTCTAATATAGGTAAAGATGGCGATGCAGCGGCTGGTGACACTTTTTTAACTAGTAATTGTGCTACTTGTCACGGTGCTGATGGTACTGAGTTAAATCTTGAAGGGTTTGGTTTAGGAGAATACGGTAGATTAAAACCTTATGAACTACAACATCAAGCTAGAAATGGTCATTTGGGTTCTATTATGTTGGGTGCTAATTCTGCTACAGTAGCAGATATTAAAAATATGCTTAAGGCCTTGCAAGACGACACAAAATATCCTAGATTACCTTTAACTCAAGAACAATTAGATCAAGCAGCTTATGACGCCGCAGACGGCTTAAACGGTGCTAGACTATACGATAAATTTTATGCGACAGGAGGTACTGGCGTTGCTGGCACAAACTTTAATGCACCTGTAGATACCTCCATTAACTTGACAGATATTACAGATTTTGGTAATTTTTATCGTTGTAAACAATGTCACGGTTGGGATCAATTAGGTCGTGAAGGAGGATATATAAATCGTGCTCCAAAAACTAATAGACCTGATGTTGCTGATGTAACATTCGTAGATATTATTAATTCAGATCCTATTAGAACTGTCTTTAATCATATTAAAAACACCGGTGGTAGATTGGTTGATACTGCCAAAACTGCTGATGGCACAAATGCAGCATTAGGCGGTAACGAAATGCCAGATTATGGTAAAATTTTAACAGATAGTCAAATTTGGGATATTGTGAAATTCTTAAAAGAGCGTGCTATTGACACTTCTTTACTTTATGATATCAACTTAACGGGTGTATATCCTACAGGTTCGAGAACATTTACCAATGTGGGTAAAGATGGGGATGCTGCTGCTGGTGATACATTTTTAACCGATAATTGTTTGAGTTGTCATGGTGCTGATGGAAATACTTTAAATCTTGAAGATTTCGGATTAGGCCAATACGGTAGATTAAAACCATACGAATTACAACACCAAGCTGTTTCTGGACATTTAGGCTCTTCTATGATGGGCGCCAATAGCGCAACAGTTGATGATATTAAAAATATGCTTAAGGCCTTGCAAGACGACACAAAATATCCAGACTTTACTGTAGCG
>CAZGZH010000233.1:0-3701 GCA_964529645.1 uncultured Flavobacteriaceae bacterium | reverse complement strand
AAAATTGGTAAAGGTGTTTATGTGTATAAATTATCTGTAAAATCTGTGACAACACAAGACAAAGTCGAAAAAATAGAAAAATTAGTCATTCTTAGATAAAAATTTACAATATTTGTAATAATTAAATATATATGAAACAACTTATAGTATTAACATTAGTGGTCTTACTAACTATTCCTGCCGTTAATGCGCAAACAGACCCCAATCCTATTTCAACAGCCGCACCGTTTTTATTAATAGCACCCGACGCACGCTCTGGTGGTATGGCAGATATAGGTGTTGCTACATCGGCAGATGCTAATTCGCAACATTGGAACCCTGCAAAATACGCCTTTTTAGAATCACAATATACTCTCGCAGTAAATTACACACCTTGGTTACGCAATTTAACAAGTGACGTATTTTTAGGAGGTGTTACTTACGCCAACCGTTTAGACGAAAAAAGTGCTTGGGCAGCAAGTTTAACATACTTTTCATTAGGGTCTATAGAATTACGTCAAACAGGCGATCCAAACGAACAAGTCATAATTGAAAAACCAAATGAACTAGCTATTGATGGTTCCTATGCATTACGCATGAGCGAAAGTTTTTCTATGGCCGTAGGTCTGCGTTATATTCGTTCAGATTTTGCACTGCGGGTTGCTAATTCTGATATCAATACTGTTAATACATTCTCTGTGGATGTGGCTGGATTTTTCCAATCACCCGAAGAAAATTACGGTACTTTTAACGGCAGGTGGCGTGGTGGCTTTAATATTTCTAACATTGGGCCACGCGTATCTTTTACAGACACAGGACAAAAGAATTTTATTCCAACAAACCTAAGAATAGGTGGCGGATTCGATTTTATCTTAGACGAATACAATACTATTACAGCCAATTTAGAATTTAATAAATTACTTGTACCAACACCTCCCTTAAGAGACAGTAATGGCGTTATAATTGACGGCCAAGACGATGATGTTGGTTTTTTTAAAGGCATTTTTCAATCGTTTGGCGATGCCCCTGGCGGTTTAAGCGAAGAACTTAAAGAATTTACTTGGGCACTTGGCGCAGAATATATGTACGATAAGTCATTTGCATTACGTGCTGGTTATTTTAACGAAAGTGATTTAAAAGGTGGGCGTCAATTTTTTACAATGGGCGCTGGATTTACATTTAAAAGTAGCCGTATAGATATGTCATATTTATTCAATGCCTCAGATATTAATAACCCTTTAGAAAATACATTGCGATTTTCTATAATCTTTGATATGGGCGATTTATTTCAAGAATATTAACCCAATACAAAGCAAAAACATATTGCTATGAAGTCAGTTAACATAACCACCACTTTTACTATTTATGATGGTTTAAGTGAATTACCCAAGACTGCTCAAAATCTCATGAAAAAAGCCGTTTTGGCTAGAGAAAAAGCTTATGCGCCTTATTCTAATTTTAGTGTAGGTGCTGCTATCTTATTAGAAAATGGTACAATAATTTTAGGCAACAACCAAGAAAATGCCGCCTACCCCTCTGGCCTATGTGCAGAACGCGTTGCTATTTATAGCGCCGCTGCCAATTTTCCAAAAGTTGGTATAAAAGCTTTGGCTATAACAGCTACGGCAAATGACAAAGAATTAGCCGAACCAGTGGCACCCTGTGGTGCTTGTAGGCAAGCTATAGCAGAATACGAAGTCAAACAAAAAGCACCTATACCTATTTATTTTATGGGTAAAATTGGTAAAATAGCCAAATCTGATTCTTTAAAAGATTTGCTACCCCTTACTTTCGATAAAACTTTTTTGTAACCACAGATGGCAGATATTGCTAACAGAAATGATATTTACAATCTGGTAAAGCAATTTTATACCAAACTTTTGGTTGATACAGATTTAAAACACTTCTTTGAAGATTTAGATACCGATAAAAAACTAGAAGAACACCTTCAAATTTTAGTCAATTTTTGGGAGCAACAATTGTTCTATACGGGTAATTATAAAAGGAACGCCTTACAGCCACATTTACAATTACATCATAAGAAACCCTTTTTAAAAATACATTTCAATCAATGGTTACATTTATTTACAGAAACCATAGACGCGCTATACCAAGGCCCAAAAGTGCAGCAAGCAAAAGTTAAAGCACAATCAATAGCAACTGTTCTGCAAATTAAAATTTCGCAACTTTAAAGGACGCTGTTCTAAATAAATTAGTAATTTCGCTAATTCAAAAATTAAGTTTTATGGCTTTAAATTCAGTTATTACAGGTACAGGGAGCTATATTCCCCCCGTAATAAAAACCAATAAAGATTTTATTAATGAGCGTTTTTACAATGAGAAAAACGAACCTTTTGACGCTTCTAACGAAACAATAATTGAAAAATTTAAAGCGATAACGGGTATTGAAGAACGCCGTTATGCCGAAGACAATCAAAATTCTTGTGATATTGCCACCATTGCAGCACAACGCGCTATAGAAGATGCCAAAGTTGACCCCGAAACTTTAGATTATATAATTTTTGCCCAAAATTTTGGTGATATTAAAAAAGGAACTATCCAAACAGATATTTTACCAAGCTTAGCGGCTCGTGTTAAACATCTTTTAAAAATAAAGAATCCTAAATGTGTGTCTTATGATGTTATTTTTGGTTGTCCTGGATGGATTCAAGGGATGATTCAAGCGCATATGTTTATTAAAGCAGGCGAAGCAAAAAAATGTTTGGTTATTGGTTCAGAAACCCTTTCAAGAGTACTCGATATGCATGACCGTGATTCTATGATATATTCAGACGGTGCTGGTGCTGCTATCTTAGAAGCCAAAGAAAGTGATGAAAAAATAGGCATTTTAGGTCACGCTACCTTTTCGCATACTTTAAATGAAGCTGGTTATTTATATTTAGGTAAAACCAATTTCCCAGATGGCGACCCTAATATCCGTTACTTAAAAATGTTTGGCCATAAAATTTATGTCTATGCATTAAAGTACGTTCCTCAAGGGATGAAAGATGCTTTAGATAAAAGTGGCATCGATATCCATCAGGTAAAAAAAGTAATCATCCATCAAGCCAATGAAAAAATGGATGAAGCCATTATAAATCGCTTCTTTAAGATATATAAAACACCTATGCCAGAAAATATTATGCCTATGAGTATTAACAAATTAGGTAATAGCTCTGTAGCTACAGTGCCTACTCTTTTAGATTTGGTACTTAAAGGCAAAAAAGAGAAACATCATATAGACAAAGGAGATGTTATCATTATGGCCTCTGTTGGCGCTGGTATGAACATCAACGCCATTGTTTATCAGTTTTAGAACTATTTTAAAACCTCTTCAATTACTTTTCCTGTATTAGCATTTGGAAATTCTATTCCTAATAATGTGGCTATGGTTGGCGCAATATCTATAATTGGATAATAATGATTTGAAAAACCTGTTTTAAAACCATTCCCATAAAAAATTAGGGGGACGTGAGTATCGTAATTATATCCCGTACCATGTGTTGTTCCTGTATGATGATAAGTAACTGAAGCTGGCATAGGCACAACCAATACATCACCAGAAAACTTCTGATTGTAACCGTTTTGTAACAGATTTAAAATACCACTACTAAAATTTGTAGTTTGCATGGTACGTGCTGTTACTGTTTTATAAATACCATTAAAACTTACCAACTCGTCTGCCAAGGTTTGGGCTACTTTATTTGCATCAAGCCCTAATT
>CAZGZH010000232.1:0-3711 GCA_964529645.1 uncultured Flavobacteriaceae bacterium | reverse complement strand
TTATTGGCAATATTATGAAAGTCACTTTAGCCTGCGACCACCGCACTGTTGACGGTGCCACTGGCGCCCAATTTTTACAAACCTTTAAAGAATTGATGGAAAATTCTGTGACCTTGTTGTTGCAATAACGTTGACTGTATGGTTAGTGGCGTTTTATAATTATTGAACTTTCGGTTTAGTACAGAACTTTATTAAAAGACCATAACTTAAAATTTAGCACTATGTAGCCATTAACTATACAGATTGTTGGCAGTAGTTTATGAGTATTTTAATTCGAAAGGATTATTAATCGACTTTTTACCAAATATTTTAAGTAGAGAGACAAGATTATTTTTATCTCCATTGTATTTGTCTATTTTCTTTTGATGATAAGGTTGATTCAAATTAGGTATTCGAGTGGCAAAAAATGGCACTAAATCTTCAAATTCATAAACCTTATTTACATCTGGAAAATTTAGCAATGGAAGCACAAATTTCTCTTTCTTGTATTCGTCAGAATATTCAAAAATCCACATATTATTTTTATACTCTAAAGTTCCAATTACCTTATTTTCAAACAATAGTTCAAATTTACCATTCTCAGTATTTTCACCAATTGGTATGAACTCATTGTCAATTGACCAAGGAGTTAATTTTTTGAATATATTTTTTATCTTTTTTTTCATTTACTTACAAATTTACAATTTCTTTTAGTTTTGAGTACCGAAATTTTAATATTTCACTAATTATGTAACGCCTTTCCTTACTGTAAAGTGTTCTGTAATCTTTATTTATTTTTTTAACGACTAATTCTATTTTGTTATTTTCAAATAAATTTTTTATAAACTCGTCTTTAAAATAGAAACCCTTGTATGACTCTATAAGTTCGAAATGATTTACTTTTTTGATATCTTCTATTCCAATTTTTGGATTACTATTATTACAGTATTTTTTCACAAAATCTTTCAATCTGTTTCCATCACTTACTAATTCAATGATTTTACTTTCTTTAATATTCCACAACAAACCACGTGCCGAATCATAAATAGGAGAATATTTTGCCATATTATTTCCATAAATATCCCTAATAACTCCCCAATTATACATATGTCTATCATTATTTCCAACCAAAGCATCAAAGAAAAGCATATGCATAAAAGATGTAAAAATTTCATTATGTGAATCTTTAAAGAAGTGTTGTATAACTTCTTGTGTAAATTTTATTGTAAAAAATGATTGAGTCATACGTTTAATCTCAACCTCATCTACAAATTCTTTGTCATTGAGATAACCTGCGTATAAATCTGCTCCGTGATGTAATTCATCAGTTTCTTTGTCAATAAAATAACGCGATAAAAAACGAATTTGCCCACCGAGTAGGCAAATTTTTGACGAAGCCATAATGAAACCATAATATAATCCAATATCAGAAATTAGCTGTTCAGTAATTGATTCTAATGGATAATATTTATGACCGAGTTTTGCTATATAAATAGGCCATTTTTTATGCTTTCTTTTTAGGGAATGTCCATATTCATAAAGTCTAATAATATCTTTTGGTGCGTCTCCTGTCACAGACACGTCTTTTATTACACAATAACTATGTTTTTTAGCAATTTCTATTTTGCTAAATTTAGGATTAAATCCGCTATAGTTTATAATGGATAATTTTGTAATATGTTTGAAATTTTTATTTTTTTCCATATTTTGTAATTACCGCCAACTCGTTACACCCCAACAAATATAACTATTTATCAGCAAGTAATACGCTTAAAAAGAGCTTAATATAATACAGATAAATTAGAATTTATTCTACCATCTTAATCGACAAGCCTTCGTATTTTAAAAGATAGACCCCTTTGTTATAAATTTTGTTTGAAGTAGTACTCTGAATAAAATTGAATAAATGCGCTGTGCGCCTTGTGGGACCAAAATACTCTTTGTCTATTAATTTGTGTTTTCGTGCCAATCGTGCCAAGGCGTCATAAACCATATCAAAACCTTTATAAGCATTTTCAGAAGGTAAATTGTGATATTTTTCTAAGAATAATTTATCAAACAAAGATATTTCAGGGCTTTCAAAATTGGTATAAGAAGCCGATGGGTAATAAAAAGACAATCGGGCTAAATATTTGTTGTCTAATTTATTTAAAGCCTTTCCTATACCTATAGAAAACAACGTTATATCATAAGACGCTTTTGGCATAACACCCAAAGAATTGATAGCGCCTTCTATTAGAACATCATCTGTGGTAAGCGTTAAAATCCAATTTTTACGTTTGGTAATCGTATCTATTTTGGCTTGCAGCGTATCGCGCTCTACATAACCATCAATGGGTTTTATAACAATAATGCTGTCAATATTTATAGAATCGTTGCGTCTAAAAGTGGCTAAAGCACTCTGTAACCTCAAGGTGGCTTTTGGCATTGTGTCGGTTACGATAATTAGTTTTTCATTTGTGTAATTATCAGCAATATAATTAACAGTCTTTTTAGTAAACACGCTTTGCAACGGTACGGGTTGTACAATTTTTGCTGTGCCATAATTTACGGACTGTGTTGCTGTTGAAAAAGGCGATAAAATATATGTTTTAGAAGCTGCTAACTTCTGATTGACATAATTGACATTTTTTGTAAAAAGCGGCCCGACTACCAAATCGAAATTACTGAAATCGTGCGTTTCAAAAAGTATATTAAGGGTGTCTATATTATTTTCGGTATCATAAATTTCTGTATGTACAGTAACGCCTTGTTTGGCGATAGAATCTAAAGCCATTTCTGTACCAAAATAAAACTCAGACACAATATTTCTAAGCTTACTACTGGTGCTAATATTATCAAATGGAATACTGTCTAAACTGGTTTTAAAAGGCAATAATACAAGGACGTTTAAGTGGGTATTATCAGCAATGCTATCAGAAAAATGCGTCAGACTTCGCGGACTAATATTGGGTTTTATTTTGGGAATTCTAAGATACATACCCAACTTTAAGCCCTCAGCTAAATCGGGATTTAAAATATCTAACTCTTCTTTAGTTACATTAAATTTTCTGATAAGATTGTAAAAAGTGTCGCCCTTTACAACTTGATGGATAAAAAATTCATCTGTCTCTTTTAACACATCTTGAACCTTAGTTTTAGGAACAAAAAGGGTATCTCTTTCTTGTAGGCCTTGTCTTATTTTTGGATTGAGACGTTCTAACTCTTGAATGGTGATACCATATCGTTTGGCAATACCAAATTTGGTGTCTTGATGTTGCACAATATATTTATTCTTATCTTTTGTAGCATTATACTGATTTATAAGGGCCACTAATTTTGGATCTGCAGGCAGTTTTATAAGAACGCCCTTTTTATAGCCGCGTCTTAAGATAGGGTTCAACCTACGGATTAGATATTTATTGACATTGTATAATTTACTTAATTTTTTTAACTTTTCATCACCCGTAAGTCTGTGATAAATATAACCATCAGCAGCTACAGAATCTTTTAAAACTTGTTTAAAGTCCTGCTGAGCCCTTAACGACGTGAACGCACTTAAGACTATTATTAAAGTAAAAATAAAATTAATTTTTCTCATACTTTTAACAGGAACTATTCCCACTCTATTGTTGCAGGTGGTTTTGAGCTAATGTCGTACACTACTCTATTAACGCCTTTTACATTATTTATTATTTTATTAGACATATTTTGCAAAAATTTATAAGGCAAATCTACCCAATCTGCCGTCAT
>CAZGZH010000231.1:0-3722 GCA_964529645.1 uncultured Flavobacteriaceae bacterium | reverse complement strand
TTTATTAATAACATCGCGCGCAATTTTTTGTGCATCAATATATGTTTTTGTTTTTACTTCGCCTGCCAAAACAACTTGCCCAGTTGTAACAAGGGTTTCGCAAGCCACTTTAGAGTGAGGGTCAAAAGCTAAAAAGTTATCTAATAATGCATCAGAAATTTGATCGGCAACCTTATCGGGATGTCCTTCTGAAACAGATTCTGAAGTGAATAAATAAGCCATAATATTATTTTAATTTTATATATTTAATTGATAAATAATATCTTAAAAGAATAATTGACTAAAAGGCTAAAGGGAGTTTTGACACTGCTTTAGCATTTTTTAATCCATTTAAAATGGATAAGAGGTTGCAATCAGTCAAATTTTTCCTCTTTAAGACGCTGCAAATGTATAAAATTAAGATATCAATTTAGTTTTTTAATGAAAAATTTATTTGAATTTTAAAGTTTAAAATAAGTAACTTCGTAACGTGATTTCTAAAAAGACAAAATACGGCTTACAGGCACTTACTTATATAGCAAGACATCAGTCTGAATGTGGCGTTATTCCCATTTCACAAATAATTGAATACGAAAAAATGTCAAAAAAATTCTTAGAAAGTATTTTGTTGACGCTTAGAAAATCGGGTTATTTGGGTTCAAAAAGAGGCAAAGGAGGAGGTTATTACCTTTTGCAAAATGCTACAGATATTATTATTTGTGATGTTATTAGAATCTTAGAAGGGCCAATAGCTATGTTACCTTGTGTGAGTTTAAATTATTATGAAGAGTGTAAGGAGTGTCCAGACGAAGCTAGTTGCGGACTTCATAAATTATTAATAAAAGTACGCGATAACACACTTGATATTTTTAAAAATCACACACTTCAAGATTTAATTTAGAAGAAAATCTATTCTAAAGATTATTCATATTAACACTTCCAAATAAAATAATTTATATAGTTTTGCACAAAATCCTATAAAACCTATAGGAAATACAAAAAATAAATATGATTGTACAATTTTGGTTAAATAAATCGATCAGTAAACCATTAAAAAAGACGCAAAATTATTCAGAGAAACCTATTCGAAGTTTGGTGAAAGCTATTAGTTGGCGCTTGGTGGGAACTGTTGATACTTTAATTATTTCATGGCTCATTACGGGGCAATGGGCTTTAGCTCTGTCTATAAGTGCTGTAGAAATGATAACTAAAATGGTTTTGTACTATGGTCATGAACGTATATGGAATACTATAAAATGGCAAAAAAATGACAAATAATAAAGAAGAAATCAAACAAGAAAATAACTTGTTTAAAACGGCATCACCAGATAAAATTGTAAAATGGGCTTTAAAAAAAGCTAAAAACCCAGTAATAACTACCAATTTTAGGCCTTACGAAGTCGCTATTTTACACGCTTGTGTTTCAGTAAAGCCCGACATCAAAGTTATTTGGTGCGATACTGGTTATAATACGCCACAGACTTATGCGCATGCCGAGGAATTAATTAAAAAACTAAACCTAAATATACACTTATATGTTCCCAAACAAACTACAGCCCATCGCGATGTGGTTTTAGGTATTCCAGATGTTGACAGTGACGAACATAAATTATTTACTGAACAAGTTAAATTAGAACCTTTTAAACGTGCTATGGCCGAACATCAACCAGATGTGTGGTTTACCAATTTACGTAAAGGACAAACGGCTTTTAGAGATTCAATAGATATATTATCATACTCTAAAGAGGGCGTTTTAAAAGTGAGTCCATTTTACCACTGGACAGATGTAGAGCTGGATGCTTATTTGTCTAAAAACAATTTACCAAACGAATTTAAATATTACGACCCTACAAAAGTATTAGCCAACAGAGAATGTGGCTTACATGTATAATAAAAAAAAATGAAAGAATATTTAGAAATAAACCAATTAGAAAACGAAGCCATTTATATTTTTAGAGAAGTGGCAGCGCAGTTTGAACGACCTGTCTTGCTGTTTTCAGGAGGTAAAGACTCTATCACACTGGTGCGATTGGCACAAAAAGCGTTTTATCCTGCTAAAATACCTTTCCCGCTCATGCATATTGATACGGGGCATAATTTCCCTGAAACCATCGAGTTTCGCGACAGATTGGTACGCGAATTAGGATTGGAGTTAATTGTACGCCATGTACAAGATTCAATTGACCAAGGTAAAGTTAAAGAAGAAACAGGACGCTATTCAAGTCGCAATACATTGCAAACAACAACACTTTTAGATGCTATTGAAGAATTTAAATTTGACGCTTGTATTGGTGGTGCGCGTCGTGACGAAGAAAAAGCCCGTGCTAAAGAACGCATCTTTTCGGTACGTGATGATTTTGGACAGTGGGACGAAAAAAACCAGCGGCCTGAATTATTTGACATTCTTAACGGACAAATAGATTTGGGTCAGAATGTGCGGGTATTTCCCATTTCAAACTGGACTGAGTTAGATGTATGGACGTATATAGAAAAAGAGGATTTAGAAATTCCTTCAATATACTTTGCGCATAAGCGGGAGATATTTTTGCGAGATGGTCTTATTTGGTCACATTCCGATTATGTTTTCCAAGATGACGATGAGCCTGTTCAAGAACGCATGGTACGCTTTAGAACCGTTGGCGATATGAGTTGTACAGCTGCAGTAGATTCTTATGCCACAACCATTAGTGAGGTAGTGGCCGAAATTCGTGAATCAAGCATCTCAGAGCGCGGTGCCAGAATTGACGATAAACGCTCAGAGGCCGCTATGGAAAAACGCAAACAACAAGGGTATTTTTAAGTCCCCAAATTACAGAAGCATTAAATAAAAATATCACATTGAGCGTCCCGAAATTTAGGGAGAAGTGTCTCAATAAATTAATAAAATACTTGATACCAGATACCAAGTACTAGATACAAAGAAAAGAAAATGGAAGTACTAAAAATAGCCACAGCAGGCAGTGTAGACGATGGTAAAAGCACCTTAATAGGGCGCTTACTTTACGATACAAAATCGTTAACCGATGATAAATTAGAAGCCATTGAAAAAAGTAGCAAACAAAAGGGCTACGATTACCTAGACTTTAGTTTAGCCACAGATGGTTTGGTTGCCGAGCGCGAACAAGGTATCACCATAGATGTAGCCCATATTTATTTTTCAACAGCAAACCGCAGTTATATCATAGCCGATACACCAGGCCATGTAGAATACACCCGCAATATGGTAACAGGTGCCTCAACCTCACAAGCAGCCATTATTTTAATCGATGCGCGTCACGGGGTTATAGAGCAAACCTACCGTCATTTTTTTATCACCAATTTATTGCGTTTAAAAAGTGTTATTGTATGTGTTAACAAAATGGATTTAGTCGATTTCTCTGAAGAACGCTACAATCAAATCAAATCCGATTTTGAAAAACTTGCCGCCAAAAGTGATTACGACGATCAAAGTATCACCTTTATTCCCGTCAGTGCTTTAAAAGGTGATAATGTGGTTAAACCATCACAAATTATGACGTGGTACAAAGGACAAACCTTGATAGAATATCTTGAAAAACTAGATACATCGGCTATTTACAATTGTGGCACTATGCGTTTTCCGGTGCAATATGTTATCCGTCCAAAAACACAAGAATATCACGATTACAGGGCTTATGCTGGCAAAGTTTATGGGGGTTCCATCAATGTTGGCGATGATGTTGTGGTGTTGCCATCGCAAACCAAAACTAAAATAAAAGATATTT
>CAZGZH010000230.1:0-3738 GCA_964529645.1 uncultured Flavobacteriaceae bacterium | reverse complement strand
ACTACTCACTTCTCCTATATTATAGCGTCCTGCATGAGGTTGGTAACGCGACTCATAATTTACCAATCCTGCAAAATCTTGACTGTTAAAGCGGTTTATCCAGTTTTCTTCTATAGGATTGCCGTCATTAAATTTTTCAGAAAAATAAGCAACGCCTAAACCATAAGCGCCCATCAACCATTTATAACCCGCACACACTAAGGCATCAGGTTGAATTTTAGCTACCGAAAAAGGCAAAGCCCCTACACTTTGTGTGCCGTCAATAATGAGTAAGGCATTATTTTCTAGTGTCTTTTTACGGATAGCTTCTAAATTGAATAAAGTACCATCTGCCCAATGACAATGAGGCATGGCTACAACTGCCGTTTTTGGCGTGATATTTTTTAAAATACTTTTATGCCAAGAGGCGCCACGACCCTCTTCTAACTCTGGTGATTTTATAATAACAACTTTAGCCTCATATTTATTTGCCAGTTTTTGCCACACATATACATTGCTCGGAAACTGCTCTGCTAATAGCACTATCTCATCTCCTTTTTTAAGTTTTATATTGTTGGCAACCGTTGCCAATCCGTAAGAAACCGAAGGAATTATAGCTATTTGATTGGGCTCTTTTAGGTCAATGAGTTTGGCAAAAGTTTCTTTTAGTTTTTGCGTAGGCAGAAAAAAATCTTCTCCAGATATCTGCGTCGGATTTTGTTTTTGCAAAAGCGCCTTTTGCCCTACTTCGGCCACAGCATTAGAAAGCGGTGCCATATAAGCACCGTTTAAATATGTAACACCCGTAGGTAAATTAAATAAATGTGATTGATTGTTAAGCATCTTTTTTATGTCAAATATACTATTTAAACAATGGAATTATCTATTTTTAGGCATGTCTAAATTTTATTTTATATTTGCCTAAATATTTTTATCAATGTCTCAAGCTGAGGAAAATTATTTAAAAGCCATATTTGCTTTACAATCTGAATTTGGAAAAGGTGTTAGCACCAATTTAATAGCTAAAAAAATAGCGACAAAACCTTCGTCTGTAACAGATATGTTAAAAAAACTAGCGACTAAAAATCTTATTATTTACAAAAAATATCAAGGGGTTTATCTCACAAAAGAGGGTGATACTTTAGCAAAAAAAGTAATTAGAAAACACCGTTTGTGGGAAACTTTTTTGGTAAATACTTTGGGTTTTAGCTGGCACGAAGTGCACGACATTGCCGAACAGTTAGAGCATGTTAAATCGGTAAAGCTGATTGATAAACTCGACACCTTTTTAGAATATCCTAAATATGACCCTCACGGCGATTTTATCCCCGACAAAAAAGGTAATTTACCCCAAGCGCAACACGTTTTTTTAGCAAATATACCCCTTAATTCAAGTTGTGTTTTAAGAGGTGTTAAAGATTCTTCTGATGTTTTTTTAAATTACCTCAATCAGAAAAACATTAGTTTAGGAAGTCTTATTAAAGTAGAACATATTGAAGCTTTTGATAAATCTATACAAATAAAAGTAAACAGTACATTGGTCAATATTTCACAAAAAACAGCTGACAATTTAATCGTTTCTAAACAATGATGCCCCATTTTAAAAAATCGTTAGAAGAGGTTCATGCCACGGTTGATACTACACAAAAAAAAGGTTTTTTTAAGAAGCTATTTGCTTTTATGGGACCTGCCTATTTGGTTAGCGTGGGTTATATGGATCCAGGCAACTGGGCGACAGACATTGCTGGAGGTAGTCAGTTTGGTTATACTCTTATTTGGGTTTTACTCATGTCTAATATCATGGCGGTTGTACTGCAAAGTTTAAGTGCCCGATTAGGTATTGTACGTGGTCGTGATTTGGCACAAGCCTGTAAAGAAACCTACCCTCCTGTAGTGAATATTAGCTTGTATGTTTTGGCAGAAATTGCCATAATTGCCACAGATTTAGCCGAAGTTTTAGGTATGGCCATTGGTTTGCAATTGCTCTTTAACATTCCGCTACTTTGGGGTGTAGCGCTAACTTTTCTAGACACTTTTATCCTGTTATTTCTCATCAACAAAGGCATGCGCAAAATGGAGGCTTTTATTTTAGCCTTAGTTGCCATTATAGGGAGTGCTTTTTTTATTGAAATGATTTTGGCTAAACCTCATGTCCCAGATTTAATGGCTGGCTTTATCCCTTCTATACCCAACAATGCCGCTTTGTATATTGCCATTGGTATTATTGGCGCTACGGTTATGCCTCATAATTTATATCTGCATTCTTCTTTGGTACAAAGTAGAAAATTTGCCAAGACAAAAATTAAAATAAAGGAAGCGCTAAAGTTTAATTTAATTGATTCTGTAATTGCTTTAAATTTGGCCTTTTTTGTTAACGCGGCTATTTTGGTTTTGGCGGCTGCTACATTTTATAAAGTCGGTATGTATCACGTAGAAGAAATTCAGGATGCACATAAATTATTAGCACCACTTTTAGGCACTAAACTAGCCCCAATTCTCTTTGCCATAGCCTTAATTGCTGCGGGACAAAGTTCAACTTTAACGGGTACTTTAGCTGGACAAATAATTATGGAAGGCTTTATCAATTTTAGGATTCAACCTTGGGCCAGACGTATGATTACGCGACTATTGGCTATTATTCCTGCTGTTTTGGTATTAATCTATTTTGGCGAATCTTATACAGGGAAACTCCTTATTTTAAGCCAGGTAGTTTTGAGTTTACAATTAGGCTTTGCTGTTATTCCGCTTATTCATTTTGTAAGTGATAAAAAGTTTATGCGTGATTTTACTATTAAACGGCCAACCAAAATAGCTTCTTGGCTAATCGCCCTAATAATAATAGCGCTAAATGGTAAGTTGGTTTATTCAGAACTCAATAGTTGGTTGTCAAATGCAGCACATCCTGTTATTTTATTACTCATAATAATACCCATATTATTATTTGTTTTTAGCATCCTACTTTACATAAGTTTTGTGCCGCTTATCAAAAATAAGAATGATGCACAAAAAGCGCGTAATTTTCATACAAATATTAATGCCCCAAGTAATTTAATCAAACAACAATTTAATAAAATTACTTTAGCACTAGATTTTTCAGAAATAGATAATAGTGTCATACAATACGCCTTGTCTTTAGGAAACAAGGACACCCAATATCAATTTATACATATTGTAGAAAGTGCCACAGCGATTGTTTATGGCGAGGACACAGATGATTATGAAACCACAAGTGATAAAAAAGTTTTAGAAAATTACGCTTCATCTATTAGAAATTTAGGCTATAATGTGACCAGTAATTTGGGTTATGGCAGTCCTAAAAAAGCCATTCCTATTTTGGTAAACGACTTTAATAGTGATGTTTTAGTTCTAGGCTCTCACGGTCATAAATGGTTTAAAGATTTATTATTTGGCACCACAATTAACGCCGTAAGACACAGTGTGAAAATTCCTGTTTTAATTGTCAGAAACGATTAATTTTTAGCAATTTTACATCTTACTTTTGACCTAAATTGACTAATTTGCCCTAAAATTTAATCCGTGCAAACGTTGTCTTCATTTAAAGTTTATAATGCCTCTGCCGGGAGTGGCAAAACCTTTACACTTGTTAAAGAGTATTTAAAAATTATACTCAATACCACAGATGTATTTACATTTCAGAAAATTTTAGCCATTACTTTTACCAACAAAGCGGCTAACGAAATGAAAGAGCGTGTCCTTAATAATTTACGCGCTTTCGCGGATGGGAATTTTAACGATATT
>CAZGZH010000229.1:0-3762 GCA_964529645.1 uncultured Flavobacteriaceae bacterium | reverse complement strand
ATGAGCATATAAAGCCGTGTTATTTTCTTAATTCTTTTTATGATTAGCGCTACAGCCAATGTTCCCATGGCTACCCCAAAAGCATACCAATTTGTGTTTGAGAGGTGCGTTGTAATATATTCTATAATGTGGAAAAACGAACTACCTTGTGGGACTTTTAAGCCAAAAATATGTTTTAATTGTTTAAAAGCAATCAATGTTCCTGCCCCTGCAGAAAAGCCAATAATAACCGAATTAGATACAAAATTGACGAGTTTTCCCATACGGGCAATCCCCATTGCCAGTTTAATAACCCCCGCCATAAAAGATAATAAAATAGCTAAGGATACAAAAGCTTCAACATCTGTTTCGGGATGGACGTATTGACTTATAATGGCATATAAAACAATGGAGCTTGTAGTTGTAGGGCCTGACACCAAATGATAAGAAGAACCAAACAATGCTGCAATTATAGGCGTTAACATAGCCGTATAAAAACCGTAAATAGGTGGCATACCGGCAATCATAGCAAAAGCAACCGCCTGCGGAATGACAATTATAGTACCCGTTAGCCCTGCAATTAAGTCATCCTTCCAATAGTGTTTTGCTAAGGGTAACCATGTTAAAAAAGGAAAAATCTTATTAAGCATTGTTAAATGTAATTATTTTTAGTTACAGTGAAGGTTTTACTTTGAGTGAAGCCCTCACTTTTTTAGTTTTATTAGTAATACGATGACACAAAGTCATCGTACCACTTTTAATTATAATTTATTTTAAAAATCAATATATTTTAAAGCAACTTCTCTATTGATTAGTTTTTCATTTTTAGGATTTTCATAAGCTCTTGCAGAAGAAAATTCCCAATCTATTTCTTTTTTAGCAAGTTTTGCTTTAGCCGGATTTTGATGAATATAATTAAAACAAACTTGTGGGTATTGTTTTTCAGTAATAAGATGACTTGGAGTCATTTTATTACCAATAAAAGATGGTGAGGCTCCTTTAAAACAATTAATACATTCTGCTTTGGTCTCTTTTCTAAATAAAGACCCCGATAGCCCTTCTTGTTTATTTATGGCTCTCGTATATGATCTTAGCATAATCCCGATAGAATCATTAAAAGAACGTTTAGTGAGGGTTTCACTCAAAGTGAAGCCCTCACTCTTTTGAGAAGTCATCGTATCACTACTTGGAATAGATATTTCTTCTTCTTTAACCAAAACCATTAAATGAAAATGATTAGGCATCAAACACCAAGCTAAAATATCGGCATAGGGCTTAATGTATGTTTTAATCTTTTCTATAAAATAAATATAATTTCCATTCTTAAAAAAGATTTTTTTACTGTTATTCCCTTGATTATAAATGTGATATAAATAACCCTTTTCTATTTGCATTTTATTTTATTTTCTAGTGATACGATGACTTTGAGTCATCGTATCACTTAGTTTAATTAAGATTTTTTACTTAATACCATATTTACCATTCGTATTTCAGCATAGGTAAATTTATTGTCAATTTTATTTTTAAGATCAGAGAGCCCTTCATAATCTACAGTTGTCATAATTTTTTTAAGCTCTAAATATTTATCTTTCGGCATTAAATCTTCAATATTCAAATCGCCTGTTAAAATATATTGTGATAGATGCCTCTCAATAGTTCCAGTAACGAAACCTCTTTTTTTAGCAATTTCTTTAATAGACATGCCACTTTTAAATAAGCTGTAAGAAATTTTCTGTGTTTCTCCTTTCTCCTGTTTTTTGGTTTTAGTGAGGGTTTCACTCAAAGTGAAGCCCTCACTATCAAAGTTTGATTCAATATTATTTTTAGCGATATATTTTAAAATAATCTCTAAAATCTCTTCACCATATTTTTCTACGCGTATTTTCCCCATACCGTTAATAGTCCTTAATTGATTTGGAGTAGTTGGTAAATATTCAGACATTTCATTTAAAGATTTTTGCGTAAATATTTGAAAATGACTGAGATTTTCAGAATGGGCAATAATGTGTCGTAATTCTCTTAATTCTTCAAATAATTTTGGGTGATTTGTTGAAGTAATTTCTGCTCTTTTTTTCTTTAATTTTTTTGTTGAAGCCTCCGATTTTTCTAAAATTGCTTTTGCGCGTAAGTCTAAATATTTTGTAACCGAAAATTTTTCTGTCAACCCATTTAAACAATAAGTTTTATAGAATATTAAATCTTCAATTATATCTAACTGTTTGTTTATATCTTTTTTTACTTGTTTATTATCTGTTGTAAAATTGACCTTTTCAAAAAACAGATTTATTTTTTCATTAGTAAATTCGGTAAAATAAGCAATTGCTTTATGGATTCTTTCTTGTAACTTTTTATCATCTTCCAAGTTATTTATAGAAGCACTAAGCTCATTTATTTGATTTTTAAATGCAGTACTAATCTTTAGCAAACGGGTTACATTCTCTTTAATAGTTGTGGAAATTTCAAGTACATTTCCCTCTATACTAGTTCTATTATTATAATAGATATCAATAATCCGTTTTAATGGATATATAAAATCAAAATAATTAAACAATTCTTCCAATAAATTTAACTGATATATTTTTAGCGAATCATTTAAATCTGTTTCGTTTGGCAAGTTATCTTCTACATTTCTGGTAAATGCATCAACGCGGTTATCATTAATAATGCTACTTCCTTTAATTTTTGTTTTTAAAACGATGCCTTCTAAAGATTTACACCTGCTCAATGCCACATAAGTTTGTCCGTGAGCAAATGACGCTTCGGCATCAATTATGGCTTTTTCAAAAGTTAATCCTTGACTTTTATGAATTGTAATAGCCCAAGCCAATCGCAAAGGAATTTGCGAAAAAGAGCCTACAATATCTTCCGATATTTCTTTTGTTTCCTGATTGATGCTATAACTTACATTCTCCCATTTTTCAGCAGTAACTTCTATTTCATTTTCGTCATCCGGACATTGAACAATAACCAAATCGTTATCTAAATTTGTTATTGTGCCAATTTTTCCGTTGAAATATCTTTTTTCAATACTACTGTCATTTTTAATAAACATAACTTGCGCCCCAACTTTTAATTCTAATTTTTCACTTGTTGGATAGGCATGTTCATTAAACTTACCTTTAATTTCGGCTGTATAATATTGACTTTTTGATTTTAGTTTATTCAATTCTAATTGATTGATAGCATTTGCTCTGTTGTTATGTGTTGTGAGTGTAATGTAGCCATCATTTTTATTCGGCACAAAATCCGGTTGAAACCGATTGTTTAAAACTGTTGCAGATTCAAGGCTTAGCTTATTATTTCTAATCTCATTTAGAATTGCTATAAATTTTTCGTTTTCTTGTCTGTAAATATGCTTGAGCTCAATGCTTATTGCCTGCGATTTTTGGAAGACATTACTACTAAAAAAATAAGGCGTATCGTAATGACGTCTAAGTAATTCCCATTCGTTGGGTTTTACAACAGGCGAAAGTTGTTGCAAATCGCCAATCATTAATACTTGCACCCCTCCAAATACCTTATTTCTATTTTTATAACGTCTTAACACTTGGTCTATTCCGTCTAGTAAATCAGAACGAACCATGCTAATTTCATCAATAACCAATAAATCTAACGACCTGATTATATCAATTTTAGTTTTACTAAATTTATGTTTAAAGCTGTTTGAATTCCGTTTTGCAGATTATTAAAGGAAGAGCGACGGGAATGGAAAGTGTGTGCCTCTTCGAGTGGATGTGAGAGTGTGATGGTTGTCGAGAATATACATGATCCCCCTCACATAAT
>CAZGZH010000228.1:0-3830 GCA_964529645.1 uncultured Flavobacteriaceae bacterium | reverse complement strand
CAGCTTGGTACATAGACCAAATGAAACGCAAGACTTATAAGGCGGCTCCAATTCCGTCGCAATTAACCCATGACAAATACAAAAATGGTACGCGCGAAATTGTGTATGGCATGCAACGTACAGATAAGCGTTGGGATATTAAAGATTTTATGAATTGGATTGCTAGCGATGACGATCGCACCAAAATTGAAGTGGGTAATGGTCACGAAGAAATTTATTATCCAACCAATAAAATCCGCATTCCGGTTGATAAAGAAGCTGTGCTTAAAAATGGTATTGTGGCTTTAAAAGATTCGGCTAAAATTGTCCCTTATATCGATATTGATATTAACGAAGGCGGCATAACAAAAAACCGCGTTTTAATGCTCGATATTTTAGCCAATAACCATTGGAAACGTCCTATTTATTTTACAGGGGGTAGTTTTGACGAAGAAGAATATATTTGGTTAAAAGACTACTTACAGGTAGATGGACTTTCGTATAAATTAGTGCCCATACACAAACCAGAAAATGATTTAGGCCCCTTTGATTTAGGCAGTATTAATACAGATGTTATGTATAAAAATGTCAAATCTTTTGATTGGGGTAATATGAATGACCCAAAAATATATTTAGATGTTGAGACGCGCAGAAATAGTATTTCGTTTAGAGGGCGTTTAGAACGCCTTGTAAGTGCTTTAATTGAAGAAGGTAAAAACAATAAAGCTGAAGATATTTTAGACTTGTCTATTAAAGAAATGCCCATAGATAAGTATGGTTATTACTCTTTAATACTGGGTCATATAGAAGATTATTATAGAATTGGTGCTAAAGAAAAAGCGCGAAAAATAAGTGAAATCCTCATAAAAAAATACAGCGAAAATCTTGAATACTTTGCGCAGTTTGACAGGAAAGACATTCAGTTAATTTTTGACGAAATAGAAAGTAATTTAAGACAGTATCAAAATTTAGTGCAAACAGCTTTAAATTACGACGACGAAAAATATGCCGACAAAATAAAGGATGATTATATAGGCGTGATTGATTTGTACAAAGATCTTATAGAGTAATTAAATGGGTTCTCTTGTTAAAACACCCAAGATTGTAGTATCTATTTTTAAAAGCTATAAATGGCATTTTTCTAGAGATACTAAAAATATTTACCTCACTTTTGACGATGGTCCTTTATCTGTAATAACACCTTGGGTACTTAAACAACTCAAAAAACACAAGGCCAAAGCGACTTTTTTTTGTATTGGCGATAACGTTCTTAAGTATCCTTTAATCTTTAATGACATTTTAAATGCCGGACACAGCATTGGTAACCACACCTTAAACCATTTAAACGGATTTAAAACAAAAACAAAAACATATATTCAAAACGTAAAAGACGCCCAATTCTTTTTCGAAGTAATTGGCACTCCACCTACCAACAATAAACCCTTACTTTTTAGACCGCCCTACGGAAAAATAAGATCCAAACAAGTTAAAATATTAAAAACAATGGGGTATAAAATTGTTCTTTGGGATGTCTTAAGTCGTGATTTTGACACTAAACAAAACGGTGAAGCATGTTTTAACAACATTATAAAAAGCGCACAAAACGGCAGTATAATTGTATTTCACGACAGTTTAAAAGCCTCTAAAAATCTTTTTTATACACTTCCTAAAGTCTTAAAATATTATTCTGAAAAAGGTTACAGTTTTAAAGCAATTTAAAGGTATTGTTGAACCAAATTAATAAGGGTGTTGGCGTCTTGCTCGCCAGATTGACGCCATTTCATTTCGCCATTTTTATAAATAATATATGTAGGATTACCTTTTATGCGCAAGGCATTTGCTAAAGTTTCGTTCTTGTCAATATCTACTTTTATAACTTTGGCTTTATCGCCAAGGGCGGCAGCCACATCGCGCAAAACATCGTTTAAAGCGTCTTTCGACTCATCCCAATGGGCAAAAAAATCTATTAGAACAGGGATATCAGCATTAATTAATTCACCAAACTTTGCCATATAAAAGCTGTTATAATTTACAATATCTAGGTGAGTTTACATTACTTAACCTAAAATTGTTATAGACAAATATACAATATTATTCAAGAAACCGCGCTAAAAAAAAATGTGTGAGTTTTAAAAATATAAAAATCCTTGCACATAGTTTGACTATTTAACAGAAGTGTTGTTAATAATGTTTAAAGTTAGAAATTTGTTTTCGACAAAGCTAAACCATCTATTTCCCCAGTAGCAGTAATAAATACTTTTACAAAGATGGTTGTTTACATGCACATGTCTACTGTACGCTAACAACCTCACCCCTCAACGAAGTTTATTCTTTTGAATATTTTAAACATTTATGCAAGGATTCTATTTGTTTATAATTATGATGCTAAAATACTAGGAGTAAATATTTTGGCTATTAGTAAAAGTAGGTATTTTTCAAATTACCCCTTTTTACCTATACAACGTCATTGTATTTTATCTTGCTATAGGTGCTTTAAGGATAATTTTTAAGTTTTCATCATTTTTTTGCTGCAATACAAAACCTAGAATAGCTAGTCTGTGTTTTAAATTGTTATAGCCATGCAAAACATTTTTGTCTAAATTTAAATATTTTGAATGCAATCGTTTCTGATTTATTTCAATTTTGACTAAAGTACCATAAGAATAAGTCATTAGTATATTAATCTCTTCTTTACTATTACTCTTTAAAATTTGTTTTAGTACTATTTTTAAACAATTATATATTTGATGTTTTTTGCTGATACTTAATTTTGACTCATCAAAATTATCGCTAGTAAATACATTTATTTTTAATGATTTATTAAATGATATGTTACTGGTAAGGCTTTTTAAAGAAGCCACAAGACTTCTATTAGACAATTGATTATACATTAAATCATTTGCAATTTCTTTAGAAACAAATAGCGCGTCATTGCTTAATTTTTTAATTTCTTTTAAATGATTTGAATCTTCTTTTTTGCTTTTTAAAATAAGCGCGTCTAAATAATAATTTAAAGAAGAGAGGACTTGTTCTAAACCATTATGAATTTCTTGTCCATAATAATTTTTTTCTGCATTGTTCTCTTTTATGATGTAATTAAATAGCTCTTGATTAAAATTCTGATTCTTTTTAAAAATTTTTGAAGTACTTAGTGATATAAGTTTTTTTAATTTGGATTTATACTTATGTAGTGTATTATAAGAAGAAGAGTTTAGTTGATTTAAAAAAACCTCTTCAAATTCATTAAATTTACTATATGTATACGATTCTATTTTCATGGGCTAAATTATATTACAAATTTAACCTTCATGGTCTAGATAGAAAATGGTAAAAAACCTTGTTTAAAAAATTACTACTTTTTACTAATTGGCTTAAACTACATTATTTTTAGCTGCAAAATTCACTAAACCTATTACATTTTTAGAATCTGTTTTTTCGTATAAAGCATTTCTATGAGCTTCTACTGTACGCGTACTTATAAATAGGTTTTTGGCAATTTCTTTAGTTGTGTATTCTTGAGCTATCATTTTAAGTATCTGAAATTCTCTTTTAGATAAAGTTGCAATAATTTCGGGGTCTTCCATGCCTTCCTCTTTTAATGGTTTGCCCAATAATGAATGCATTATTTTTTTATTTATCTCATCAGTAAAATACTCTTCTCCTTTTAAAACTTTATGAATGGCCTCTGTAACATGAATACCTGCTGTTTTTTTAGGTAAAAAACCTTTAGCACCTAAGTCTAGAACATCTTTAATAGTTTTAACATCATCGTAACTAGTAAGTACAATAACTTCTGGTTTATCTTCAATATCTTTTAATCTCGCTTTTTGTTCCGCCCATGCTTTAATATT
>CAZGZH010000227.1:0-3832 GCA_964529645.1 uncultured Flavobacteriaceae bacterium | reverse complement strand
AATAAAATGATAGTTACCGATACCATGAGCGAACGCAAAGTAGTCATCAGCAAAATGGTTGATGGTTATATTGCTCTTGCTGGCGGATTTGGCACTTTAGATGAACTTTTTGAAGCCTTAACTTTAGGTCAATTAGGCATTGAAAATAAACCAGTGGGTTTGTTAAATACCAATGGTTTTTTTGATAATACTTTAAAACAATTAGATGTGATGGTTGCCGAAGGTTTTTTAAAACAAGCTAATCGCGACATGTTGCAAGTGAGTGATACTATTGAAAAACTCATCGCAAAAATGCATGCCTATACAGCTCCAATATTGGGCAAAGTGGTCAATACAGTTGCTTCAAAATGAAACAATTTATAAATTGTAAAGGGAAACTCATCGACTTAAGTCGCCCTAAAATAATGGGCATCCTTAATGTGACACCCGATTCTTTTTACGATGGCGGCCAATATACTTCAGAAAAAGACATCCTTTTAAAAGTAGAAAAAATGCTTAAAGGTGGTGCTACTTTTATTGATGTTGGTGCTTATTCATCACGTCCAAAAGCAAAAGATGTGAGTATTGAACAGGAATTGTATCGCAGTTTAAAAGCTGTTAATTTAATTGTTAAAAAATTTCCTGAAGCCCTTATTTCTGTCGATACTTTTAGAAGTAAAGTAGCCCAAGAAGCTATAGCAGCGGGTGCTTGTATGATAAATGATATTTCGGGTGGGGCTTTAGACAATAAAATGTTTCAGACAGTAGCCGATTTACAAGTGCCTTATATTTTAATGCATATGAAAGGGACACCTCAAAACATGCAGAATAATCCGCATTATGAGGATATTATTTTTGAAATTCGGACTTACTTTTCTGGAAAAATCAAGCAATTACGCCAATTAGGTCTAAACGACATTATTTTAGATGTTGGCTTTGGCTTTGGCAAAACAATTGAACACAATTATGAGCTTTTAAAAAACCTCAACTTATTTAACATTTTCGAAGTGCCTATTATGGCTGGTTTATCACGAAAATCTATGCTGTATAAGGTTTTAGATACCGATGCAAAGAAGGCTCTAAATGCTACGAGCGTTGCCAACACTATTGCTTTACAAAACGGCGCGTCAATTTTACGTGTACACGATGTAAAGGAAGCTTACGAGACTATTCAAATTGTCAATCAGTTAACTGTTTTAAATGAAAATTAGAATCCTATTACTTTTAGTGGTATTGATGAGTAGTTGTACTAAAAAAACATTAAAATTACCCAAATCTCACGCCAAGGCGAATACAGAAGTTTTAAATAATTCGACTATTTGGATTTTTTATACACCCAAAGGACAAGACACAATTGCCACCTTGAACCGCAACAACAGTATTTCTACAACCAATTGGTTGTATAATATTGACCGTCGTTTACAACTTAAACAGCTTTACAAACCTTTTAAAAAGGTATTGGCAAAGCGTCAAAAAAAATCGCCACATCACGTTGAAGGTATGAAAGACTATTTTAGTTTTGCAGATACATTAGACAAACACAATAAATTTTTAGAATTTAAATTAAAAGACATCCAATATAAAAAGCCTGTTTTAAACGACACTTCTCAAGTTATTTTTCAATTTTACAAGACCCATTTTAAGTTAAACAAAGTGCCTTTTAATTATAAGCTGTTTGATTCTATCTTAACATCAAAAAACACAGCCATTAAAGGTAATGTACAGTTTTATTACAAAGACAACCTGAGTTATA
Organism: uncultured Flavobacteriaceae bacterium; assembly: GCA_964529645.1. Lineage (GTDB taxonomy): Bacteria > Bacteroidota > Bacteroidia > Flavobacteriales > Flavobacteriaceae > CG1-02-35-72. Next base: position 2,100 of record CAZGZH010000227.1, on the reverse strand, counting down.
ACACGTACTTAAATATTAAAATCAGGTTGCATAATTATCCCTTTTTAAAAGGTTTAGAAAACACCACCGACTTTTATTTTAAATAGCATTCTTTTAAAACAACAATTATTTAGTATTTTTACGTAAAATAAAGACCTTGGATTATTTAAACTTCGATTTTTTAGATTTTTTAGACATTATTCTTGTAGCAGCGCTACTCTACTATGTTTATAGATTGATAAAAGGAACTGTTGCTATCAATATATTTTTAGGGATTGCCATTATTTATCTTATTTGGAAACTCACAGAAGCCCTTCAAATGGAACTTTTAAGTGATATTCTAGGGAAGTTTATTGGCGGTGGATTTATAGCACTTATCATTGTATTTCAACAAGAAATTCGCAAATTTTTATTGATGTTAGGCTCGACTAATTTTACTTCAAAAAAGAGTTTTATAAGACAGCTTAACTTTTTAAAATCAGAAATTTCTGAAATTATAAATGCCGATAGTATTTTAGAAGCCTGCAAAGATATGGGCGAAACCAAAACAGGGGCTCTTATTGTAATTAAGCGCAATAACAGTCTCGATTTTATTAAAGATACAGGAGACCTTATGAACCTTGAAGTTAACAAGCCTATTCTTAAAAGTATTTTCTTTAAAAATTCGCCTTTACACGACGGCGCTGTTATAATTGAAGATAATAAAATTGTGGCCACACGTGTTATTTTGCCAATTGCAAAAGAAGCCAACATCCCTTTGCGTTTTGGCTTACGTCATAGAGCGGCTATTGGCATAACCGATAAAACGGATGCCTTAGCACTTGTTGTTTCTGAAGAAACAGGTGAAATTTCATATATAAAAGACGGCGAATTTGTGCTCTTTGAAAACCTAGAAGAACTCAAAACTAAAATCCGTGAAGATTTAGCAGTTTAATACTCTTTACCCTGTTGCTTTTACAAACTGAATTTCGTAAAGATTGGCATAAAAGCCTTGTTTGGCTAAGAGTTCTTTATGTGTGCCTTGTTCAACAATCTTCCCTTTATCGAGTACAATAATTTTATCGGCTTTTTTAACTGTTGCTAAACGATGCGCTATAATAATAGAAGTACGTCCTTGTGTGATTTTATTTGTGGCTTTTTGAATGAGTTTTTCAGAATGTGAATCAATAGACGACGTGGCTTCATCTAAAACTAATATACTGGGTTTAGTAACATAAGCGCGTAAAAAAGCGATGAGTTGGCGTTGACCCGAAGATAACATGGCGCCACGTTCTTTTACGTTATAGTCAAATCCGCCTGGTAAAGAATCTATAAAACTCTTCACGCCAATTTTCTCGGCAGCTTCAGAAACTTCTGCTCTACTAATACTTTCATTTGTTAGGATAATGTTGTTGTAAATTGTATCGGCAAACAGAAATACATCTTGCAATACAACGGCAATATTATTACGTAAAACAGTCAATTTATAATCAGAAATAGCGACGCCGTCAATTAAAATAGCACCGCTATCTATGCTATAAAAACGGTTGAGTAAATTTATAATTGTCGATTTTCCTGCACCAGTAGCCCCTACTATGGCCACTGTTTCACCTTGATTTACATCAAAAGAAATACCTTTTAAAACAGGTTCATCTTTTAAGTAACTAAAGGAAACATTTTTAAAAGAAATAGCGCCTTTAATATGTGGGGCAGTAAAAGTACCGTGGTCAACTTCAATTTCATTTTCATCTAAAATTTTAAAGACTCTATCGGCGGCTACCATGCCCATTTGCAGTGTATTAAATTTATCGGCTATTTGACGTAAAGGTCTAAATAACATCTGGCTCATCATAATAAAACTAGTAATATCGCCAATAGTAATTGAGCTATTTGTGGCGGCTTTTAAACCACCATACCACACTACAAACCCCAGTGCAATTGACGTTAAAATCTCAGCAATGGGAAAGAAAATTGAAAAATACCAAACTGTTTTGACATGGGCTTTTTTATGTTTTTCGTTTATCTCTTTAAATTTCTGATACTCTATTTCTTCACGTGTAAAAAGTTGTACTATTTTCATACCCGTCACACGCTCTTGCACAAAACTGTTTAAGTTAGAAATCTGATTTCTAACATCCTGAA
>CAZGZH010000226.1:0-3832 GCA_964529645.1 uncultured Flavobacteriaceae bacterium | reverse complement strand
GATGTTTTAAAGAACTTTTTTAAAATCTGAGTGGAATTCCTCTATTGCAAGCAACTTGTTATAACCCAACAAATATAACTATTTATCGGTGTATATTTCGGGATAACAAAACTTTTTTGTTGTTTTTATCCGCTTTCATAATGTCTTTTAAGGCCGCATCTAACGGACTCTCTATTTTTAATAAATCCATTTTACTTACATGTGTATAAATCATCGTCGTCTCAGGACGCGCATGTCCCAACAATTCTTGTATATACCTTATGTCTGTACCGTTTTCTAATAAATGCGTAGCATAACTGTGGCGCAAAGTATGAGGCGTTACGCGTTTTGTTATGCCCGCCGCTTTACAACTGCGCCTTAAAAACCCCCTAATACTCTCGGCCGAATAGGGGCGTCCTGTTTTACCCTCAACAAAATAAACCTGCGGATTATAGGTCTGTAAATAATTATTTAAAAGCGGTAAGAAACTCTGTGCTAAAATAACATGCCTGTCTTTTCTGTGCTTGCTGTTACGTACAATTACCTGACGCCTGTCTATATCTATGGCGCCTAATTTTAAATTTATCAACTCGCTAATACGCAAACCAGCCGAATAAATTAAAGCCAACACAGCACGGTGCTTTAAATTCCGCGTATAGCGCAATAAATCAATCACTTCTTCTTGGCTTAAAACCGTGGGTAACAGGGTACTCTTATACGGACGCTTTAAGCTTAAACCCTCAATTTTACTGCCTGTTACAAAAGTTGCAAAATGTTTAAGGGCACTTACAATCTGTCTGTGGGTACTTATAGATAAGGCACGAGTTACAACCACATCTTCAATAAATTTTTCTACGTCGCGGTTGGTTAAATCGGCCAAATCTTTGGGCGTGTTATAACTCACAAAATCCATTATAAAACTGCTGTAAGTATTTACCGTACTATCACTTAAACGCAAACCGTACAAATATTTTTTATAAGTGCTTATAAAATCTTTTTGCGTCGCGGTTAAAACCTGTTTTTTAGGCAAAACATTTTTAACAACTATGTGTTTGTCTTTAATACTGCTGTCTATTACCAAGTTTACTTTAGGACTTAAAACATGTTTAACCTTGCGGAGGGTCTCATCGGTAAAAGGCACATGCCAACAGCGCAAAGATTTACTCCAAGTAGCCTGAGGCAATTTTCTTATAAGACTTATTGTAGCATCGTCGTACTTAAAAAACAAGAGTAACCTAAGCGACTTTCTATGAACAGCCTTCTTTAAAGTGACGCGTATTTTATCCGAAACAATTTTCAAAACAATTTAAATTATTAAGACACCCAAACTTAATAAAAAAATATCATAAAAAATAGTAAATAACTTAAAATGAGACGAAAAACCATAAACCCATAACCTATAACCCAAAACCCAGAACCCAAAACCAAAAACCCGCCACCTTAAGAGTAATCAGTATGAAATTGCTTGAGTCTTTTTTCTAAATCTTTAAATTGTGAGGCATCGGTTTGCGAAACACAGGCACGTAAGCCTTCGGTATGATCACTACCTGTTATGCCCAAGCCAATAGCCGAAATGCCGTAATACAAAAGCCTTTCTAACAATTCTGAGCCTGTCATGTTTTTATAAGAAAAAGTAAAGTAAAAACCATCGGCTAGGGGTTTGTCTTCATCCTTGTCATACACTATGCTAAAGCCGTTATCGGTAAAGAGTTTTTTCATCACTTTAGCGCGGTCGCCATAAACTTTTACGGTTTCAATAAAATCGAATTTTCCTTTGTTTACAGCTCTTAACATAGCCGCTAATCCAAATTGAGCCGAATGGGTTACACCAGACGACAAGGCGTATAATATTTTGTAAATCAAGTTATAACCAAATTTAGGATTATCAAATGCTGTAGTTAATGAGCTGTATTCTCTTTCAAAAAGAGCATCACTTATTACCATCATACCAACGCGCTGACCCGCATAAGAAAAAACTTTAGAGCTAGAAATTAAGAGCATCCAATTGGGTGTGTAATGGGCTACGGTAGGCTGGTAGGGAGGTTGGCCGGGTTTTGAATAATCTTTACGGAAATCCATAGCAAAATAAGCCAAGTCTTCTATAACAATCACGTCGTACTTTTGAGCCAATGTGCCAATAATTTCCAATTCTTTTTCGCTAAAGCAAATCCAACTGGGGTTATTAGGATTAGAATACAAAATAGTAGAAATATTTCCTTTTTTTAAGTAAGATTCTAACTTATCTTTAAGGGCATCGCCACGGTAATTGTACACGTCAAAAGTGGCGTACTTCTGATTTAGGATATCTAATTGCTGTTTTTGAACGGGAAATCCCGGGTCTATAAACAGTACCGTATCTTTCTTTTTGTTGAGTTTATTCAGCATTAAAAATGCCGCAAAACCACCTTGCATAGACCCCACTGTTGGGAGGCAGGCTTTCGGGCTCACCGCTACATTTAAAAAGTTTTTAACAAATTTAGAAATTTCGGGTTTAAGGGGCGCTATACCATCTATCATAGGATACTTAGAAGCCACACCCAATTTAAGGGCTTTAATTTCGGCAGCCGTACCAATTTCTGGAGGGGCTAATCCGGGAACTCCCATTTCCATTCTTATGTATTTAGTACCTGTAACACGTTCTATACTATTTACCAAACTAACAAGCTCTCTAATAGAGGCCTTGCCAATATTTTGGATGCCAGAGGAGGCTATTTTAGCAGCTACAGTTTTATAATTTATGGGCGTATTTTGGTTTGTAAAATCCATATAAAATCTCTATTTAAAGCCTTACAAATTTACGTAAAGTTTTTAGATTTAACTTAACAAGCCAGTGCTTAAAAAGAATAATGTGTCTCATTTTTTTTAATAAAAAATAGTTGATATTTCAAAGTTATTTATAGCTAAATATTGAAAATAAATTTTATATATTTAGCAAATTTTAAAATTGAATTATGATAGCGGTAATCATCCTTATTTTCGTATTGGGTTATTTAACCATAACCTTAGAGCATCCTTTAAAATTAGATAAAACTGTGCCAGCACTTTTAATGGCAGCCATAATGTGGGCACTTTTAGCCATAGGCTTTCATCAAGGTTGGTTTAGTTTAATAGACGGCCATGAAACCGTTTTTAAAGTTGTAAATGGTATTATAGACGACCATACCGAAGAAGGATTTACAAATTTACTCTTACATCATTTAGGTAAAACAGCCGAAATATTAGTATTCTTAATTGGTGCTATGACTATTGTAGAAATTATAGATTTACACCGTGGATTCGAAATATTAAAAGGGTGGGTACATACCAAAAGCAAAACACGTCTTTTGTGGATTATTACTGTTTTAGCCTTTTTCTTATCGGCAGTAATCGATAATTTAACAGCCACTATTGTACTTGTAACCTTACTCAGAAAATTGGTAAGAGACAAAAACGAGCGTATTTGGTATGCAGGGCTTATAATTATTGCGGCTAATGCCGGAGGGGCTTGGTCGCCAATAGGCGATGTAACGACTACTATGCTATGGATTGGCAAACGTGTTTCTGCGGCCCATTTAGTAGAACGCTTATTCTTGCCATCATTGGTAAATCTTGTAGTGCCCGTTTTTCTAGCAAGTAAATTTATACCAATATTTAAAGGCAATTTAAAAGTTGTTAAAGACGAAGATAATTCAGAAGTCACCAAACTTTTAAGCAGTCAAAAGATGTTGTTTTTAGGTTTGGGTATGATACTTTTTGTACCTGTATTTAAAACGGTTACACATTTACCGCCTTATTTAGGTATGATGTTAGGCTTAGGTGTTGTATGGTTGGTGTCAGAATTTATACATCCCGAAGAAGATTTTACCGAAGAACG
>CAZGZH010000225.1:0-3879 GCA_964529645.1 uncultured Flavobacteriaceae bacterium | reverse complement strand
TCTTGGTTCTCAAGAAGGTTTTAGAAAACAGTCAAAAACACCCCTAAGGTCCCCTCCAGGGGACAATCCTTCTCGCTTAAATTCTTCGCGCCCCTCGCGCAAAACCTAGCGTCCCTTGCGGTTAAGCTTTGCACTCTTTACAATCTTCTTTGCCTCCACGCCATCTGGTAACCGCGCTACAGCTCGTCCATAGCTAAACGCTCTGTCGTGCTAAAAATGTTTACCAAACATTTTCTTTACGCTCCTCTTTTTACCCCTTGCGCCATCTGTCCCGTTCGCTAAAAATGTTTACCAAACATTTTCTTTACGCTCCGTCCCCCCTTCGGGTTTATCCGCCGTAGGCTGGAGAAATGTCCGAAGGTTTACCTACCGTAGGCAGGACAAAGGGGATAACCCAAGTGCTAAATCTCCAAAAAACAAATTTCAAATTCCAAAACTCAAAATCCAAAAAGTCAAAGTCGGCATGTGAGTTAGATTGCCCAGTGAGAGGTGAGACGAGAAAAGTGTTTTCTAGCGCCCCTTGCGGTAAATAATACATCTCACATCATAAAAAAACATTACAATATTGGAATATAATTCCGAAATTGTATATATTCGCATTATGATTAGGAGAAAAGCAGAAAAATATTTACAAAGTTTAGCCAAGCAATTTAAAGCTGTTGCCGTTATAGGTCCTCGGCAGTCGGGTAAAACTACTTTAGTGAGATATTTGTTTAAAGATAAACCTTATGTAAATTTTGAAAATCCCGATACCAGGTTGTATGCGCTAGAAGATCCCAGAGGATTTTTAGCAAATTACCCTCAAGGAGCTATTTTTGATGAAGCCCAAAGAGTCCCCGAAATATTTTCGTATCTACAGCAAATTTTAGACGAAGCAAAGGCCAACGGCTTATTTATTATAACAGGATCAAATAATTTTTTACTTCAAGAAAACATCTCACAAAGTTTAGCCGGCAGAGTCGGTTATTTGATGTTGCTACCTTTAACGATAAACGAAATTAATGACCATAAAGTTTCCTTAAATCAGCAAATTTTTAAGGGTTGTTACCCTTCGTTATATAATGAATCGGTAGATACATCAATATGGTACACAAATTATATAAGGACTTATATTGAGCGCGATGTACGATTGATAAAAAATATAAGCAACCTTGTTAAGTTTGAACGGTTCTTGCGACTTTGTGCCGGTAGAATTGGGCAGCTATTAAATATGAATAGCTTGGCCATTGAAGTGGGGGTAGATTCTAAAACCATTCATGCTTGGTTGGGTGTTTTAGAAAGTAGTTTTATAGTTTTTAGATTACGCCCTTTTTTTAAAAATTATAATAAGCGTTTGGTAAAAATGCCCAAACTTTATTTTTATGATACAGGATTGGCAGCGAACTTATTGGGTGTTCAAAATAACTTACAAGTCGATTTACATCCCTTTAAAGGAGCTCTTTTTGAAAATATGGTCGTAGTTGAAATTTTAAAAAACAGATATAACAAAGCCAAACCTAATAACCTTTATTTTTGGCGTGATAATGTAGGTCATGAAGTTGATTTGATAATAGATAATGGTTTAGCACAAATACCAATTGAAATTAAATCAGGTCAAACCATTACCAAAGATTATTTTAAGGGATTAAAATATTGGCAAAAACTAACCCAAACAATTGGTGGTTATGTGGTTTATGGTGGTAATGAGAGTCAAAAACGAAGTTTTGATATGTCGGTTTTATCTTATCGTAAGCTCGATAATTTGTAGAATTTGTACTGATTTTTTAAAAGTATAAATTCCAAATCATAAACCTGTCAACTTGAGCAAAGTCACCCTGACAGCCCACCGCAGCAGGTAAAAACGACGAAGGCGGGAGGGGAGTCGAAGTGGAAGTCGAAGTTTCAAAAAAGAAAATACATAACCGATAACATTTCAACACTTAACTTATAATAGTGTTCAGTTTTCAGTCAATGTAGGCGGTTTTATTAATTCACCTCAAAACCAAATTAACGCAAATCAAAAGAGCCACAAAAACACCCCTGCCGATTTCATCGTCTATCCCCTAAAGGGGACAATTATAGCGGTATTTATGAAAAAGAGTTATTCTCTGTATTAAATGCAGTCAGCGTTAGCGTTCTTTGCGTAAAACCTTGCGTCCTTTGCGGTTAAACTTTGTGTAATAACTTCTTCCAAATTACAAATCACAAAAAACAAACCTGTCATCCTGAGCCAGCCTACCGTAGGCAGGACAAAGGGGATAACTCAAGTTCTAAATCTCCAAATCCCAAATTCCAAAACTCAAATTCCAAAAAACGATTAACATTTCAACATATAACAGTCAGAAGTGGGAAGACCGAAGCGGAAAGTTTTTTGCCTTAAAACATCTTAACACGAAACCCAAAACACGAAACAGGAATCCCAAAACCGAAACAGTAGCAATGTAAACGTTTTTGGCATACCGAATCTTATTTTTATCAATTCGATTTATAATAAATGTCAATATATTGATGTAATAATAATCAATAAGTATCAATGTATAGATATATTTATTAATTTAGCAAAAAAAGATGGAACAGATATCGCAACAGTTTTACGAAAAATATGCTTTAGTACAAACAGATAGCATCAGAAGTTTTATTAAGTCAATTGATTGGAATAATAGGCTAATTGGTATAAAAGGAAGTAGAGGTGTTGGCAAAACAACACTAATTTTACAATATATACGATTAAACTTCAAACCTAATAGCACTACTTTATATGTTAGCTTGGATAACTTATATTTTTTAGAAAATAAATTATATGATTTGGCGTATAATTTTTATAAAAAAGGAGGTGAATTTTTAGCGATAGACGAAGTACATAAATATCCAAATTGGTCGATTGAACTGAAAAATATTTATGACGACATGCCTGATTTAAGGATTGTTTTTACAGGTTCCTCATTATTACAACTCAGAAAGGCTAAAGCAGATTTAAGCCGTAGAGCTGTTATATATGTTATGCCCGGATTATCTTTCAGGGAATTTTTAAAGTTTGAAACTAAAATTGAATTTGGCACTTACACAATTGACGAAATTCTAAAAAACCATATAGATATTGCTATTGGTATTAAACAAAAAATAAAGCCATTGAAATATTTTGGTAATTATTTAGATTATGGATATTACCCATTTTATCTTGAAAGTAAAAAATCGTTCCACCAAAAACTAAGCGAAATACTATTAACAGTGTTAGAAGTTGATATCCCACTATATGCGCATATTCAAACCTCGAATATTATATATCTTAAAAAATTACTAAAAGTTATTAGTAATTCGGCACCGTTTAAGCCGAATATGAATTCATTGAGTGAAAGAACCGGAATTAGTTTAAATACGATGAAGTTATATTTAAAACTATTAAGCGAGGCAGAATTATTACAACTATTATATGTTGAAAATAAAGGAATTAATAGTTTAAATAAACCTGAGAAAATATTTTTAAACAATTCAAATTTAATGATAAATCTTAGTCTAAATGCTAATTTGGGTAATATTAGGGAAACCTTTTTTTTTAATCAACTCAGTAAAAATAACAGCGTAAACGCTTCAAAAAAAACTGATTTTATAGTAAATGAAAAATTTTCATTTGAAATAGGTGGGAAAAGTAAATCTCAAAAACAAATTAAAAATATAAATAACGCCTATGTGGTAAAAGATGATATTGAGATTGGATTTAACAATAATATACCACTTTGGTTGTTTGGGTTTTTGTATTAACCGTAAAATATAAGCTCAAAATTCCAAAAGACAAATCCAAAATTCAGAATACAGAAACCTTGCGTCCTTTACGGTTAGTTAAATATTAGGCATATTTCAAGAGATGGCCACAGTCGCAAGCGCCTTCGCCAAGACGTCTTC